>JAADYZ010000552.1 GCA_010092775.1 Chloroflexota bacterium | reverse complement strand
GGCACTCAGCTTTCGGCTGCTGGGTGATAATTTGCTCGCAGCTCGCCTGCCATCAATTGCCTTTAGTACCCTGGGGATCGCGATCAGTTTCAGCCTGGGGCGGCGACTTTTGGGGCGGGGTGCCGGCTTAGTCGCGGCGGCAGGCTTTGCCAGTTCCTTCTGGGCGCTGATGTTCGCCCGCTTGGCCGTTCGCACTGGTAGTATGCCGGTTATGGCGATGATCAGTGCCTATCTGCTGCTGCGCCTGGCTCAGCGCAAAGACCTTGAGTGGCCGCTCACGATTGGCGCTGGCCTGGCCCTTGGCCTAACCCTTTACACCTATCCCTCTGCGCTCGTCTTCCCGGCCTTAATGCTGGCCTGGCTGGGCTTCATGCACCTCATCCGCGAGATGCCGACAACCTCTTGGCGGTCGCTGGGGTTGGCTTATGCGCTCATGCTAATCATGGCGATCCCACTGTTGCTGGCCTGGCTCAATCCAGAGGCGACCGCCCGTGCCGATGCCGTCAATGCGCCGCTTGAGAGCTTGTTGGATGGTGATCCGAGTTTGGTCATTGCCAATGTGGTGCCGGTGCTGGGTGTATTCAGCGTGGCCGGCGACTCCGGCCTGGAGTTCAACATCCAGAATCAGCCCATCTTCCCAACGATCCCCCTGGCGATTCTCTTTTATCTGGGCTTAATCTGGTCTATGTTCGGTGTATTCGACCGGCGGGAGGCGACTCGCGTCGGCTATGCCTTCATCCTCTTGATGCTCTTTGGTATGCTGGTCCCCACGCTCGTCACTGAACGCCCGGTGAATCCTTCACGCACGATCGGTTTGTTAGCCGTGGTGTATCTTCTGCCCGCTGTCGCGACGATGAAGGCGCTCAATCTGGCCCATGGGGCAGACCGCCCGGATGTGCGGCTGGCGGTCTTTGGGGTGGTCGCTGCGGCGTTGATCGTGCAAATGGACCACAGTATCCGCCACTATTTTGAGGTGTGGCCCAGCAATCCGGTGGTCGCCTTCCTGTATCAGGAGGCGTATCAGGCGATTGCACAGGATGAACTGCATTGGGCAGATGAACATGATTTGTTTGCCATCGGCGGTTTGACCCCCTACGAGATGGACCCGGCGTCAATGCGGCTGTTGGCGGAACCCGACCCGCATCCGGCCCAAGTGGTCTATTTTGACGCGCAGACCAGCCTGCTGATCCCAGGAGCCCGGAAGGCTGACGCCACCCGCATTCTGGCCGTCCCGTCTTCAATCTCGCTGCATCCTGCGCTGGGTGGCCTGCTGGAGCCTTTGGGCTTGCAATCAATAGGCAGTAATCGTCACTATCGCTTGTACGAGGCGGCTCAGCCTGCAATCCCAACGATCTCCGCGAACACCGATTTCGGTCGGACAGGCGCGGAGGAACCACTCATCCGATTGCTGCGCGCTGAGCCCATTATCCCAGCAGTGCCAGGGCAGGCACTGATGATCGTAACGGCCTGGGAGGTGCTGGGCGAGACACAAGGGGCACTGCGCATCTTCGTCCACGTGGTCGATCAAAACGATAGTATCCTGGCGCAGAGCGACATTCTGGGGGTGCCACCCGATCAATGGCGAGAGGGTCAGGTCTTCTTGCAGGCGCATGACTTCCTGCTGCCGATCGATGCACCGCCTGGTCCTTATGGGCTGCGCGTCGGCCTGTACGATCCAAATACAACAAATCGCCTGGCGGTACTCAGCCCACCAGGCGGAAACTCAGTCCATATCGAGTTAGAGGAGTAATCTGCGCGTTAGTTTTGCTGAGCGTTCAACGACTGCTCTGCCAAGGCCTTGACCATCGAAACCATGCCGGTGAGGCCGGTGCCCTTGCCCATCGAGATGTCGTTGCCAAAGAGCGTGAACACAATGTCTGACGACACTTTGGCGATCTCAGCAGGCGGCTGGTCCGACAGGCCTTGATCCAGGATAGCGGCCATCGCTTTGGCTGACAGCCCTTGAGGGTTCTCAACGGCGAAGTACAGTTTGAGCGTGCCATCCTTTTGTGGATCGCTCCAGACAAAGGCTTCAGACTCGCAGGCGGGTACCCGATGATTCTCCTCAAAGGGACGGCTTGCGATTGCGTCCGGGACTTCGACAAACTGATCGGCATAGTAAATCAGCAGTTCGGTCCGCTCTCGGCGGTCCAGCAACTCTTCGAAGTCCTCTATGATTTCGCCTAACTTACCAGGATAGTCTGCCATACTCTCTAGTAGACTCCTTCAGCCTGATTCTTACTTTTCAATCGGGACTCCGACCGAGTTACCCCATTCGGTCCAACTGCCGTCATAGTTGCGCACGTTTTCGTACCCCAGCAAGTATTTCAAAACAAACCAGGTGTGGCTGCTGCGCTCGCCGATGCGGCAGTAGACCACGACATCATCCCCGGCATTGAGACCTTGCTCGCCGCTGTAGATTGCGGTGAGTTCGTCAGCCGTCTTAAAGGTGCCATCCTCAGGGTTGACGGCTTTGCTCCAGGGCACGTTCTTCGCCCCAGGGATGTGACCACCCCGCACGGCCCCTTCTTGCGGGTAGCCTTCCATGTGGAGCCGTTCGCCGGAGTATTCGCCAGGGCTGCGCACATCGACCAGCGGCTTAGCCGCCTCGACGTGTGCCAGAACCTGATCGCGCAGGGCCCGAATCTGGCTGTCATCGCGTGGCTGGGCCTTATATTCGGTGGCTGGGTATTCGGGCACATCGCGCGTCATATCGCGGCCTTCCTTTTCCCACTTCAAGCGGCCACCATCCATGATCTTCGCGTTGCTGTGGCCGAACAATTGGAATACCCACAGGGCATAAGACGCCCACCAGTTATTCTTGTCACCATAGAAGATCACGGTGGTATCGGGCGTGACGCCAATACGCGACATCAGCGCCTCAAAGGCGCCTTGGTCGATGTAATCCCGGCGCAGTGGATCGTTCAAGTCGCGCACCCAGTCCACTTCAACTGCGCCAGGGACGTGCCCAGAGCTGTATAGGAGTTGGTCTTCGTTGGATTCCACGATGCGGATGCTTGGATTATCGAGGTTGTCTGCGACCCAGTCGGTCGAAACGAGGATGTCCGGGTTGCTGTAGCCTCGTTCAGTGATGTCTGTCATGTGCTGCTCCTCTAATCAGGATTGTCTGCCGTTTTTTTGATTAACAAGATGGATATTATCAAAAATAGGATCGCTTGTGTATCACCATTCTTACCCATTCGGGCATACAATGTGGGTTACGCATTGGTGACAGCCTGCCTTAGACAGGCTCAGCACCTGCCCGGCGCGAAAGACAAGATGCTTTGGCTGCATCTAGATCGTGATAGGTGTTTATGCGTAGTCAACAAGAGGGAACAACGATGAGCGAGTTGACGCAATTCCGTGAAAGCAAAGATCGTTACTTCAAATTCGACCATCATTCGCCGCTGCTGCCCGAACAACAGAAGCGCTTCGGTGGGCTAAACTACTTTGATGCGAACCCCGATCTGCACTTCGTCCTGTCCATCGAGACCTACGACGATCATCAAATTGTGGTGATGGCGACCAGCACCGGGGGCGCAGCCGAATTCCTACGCTATGGGAAGATCACGTTTGAGGTCGAGGCGGAAACGGCCAGCTTGACCGTTTATGTGTCGCAGAACGGGGGCGGCTTCTTTCTCCCCTTTACCGACGCCACGACCGGTGATGAGACCTATGAATCTGGGCGCTACTTGGAGATCGATCCGCAGGCGGACGGAACCTACATCGTGGATTTCAATATGGCTTACAATCCATATTGCGCCTACAACGATCACTGGACTTGCCCCATCCCGCCAGATGAGAACCGGCTGTCGGTGCCGATCCGCGCTGGGGAGAAAGTCTATCCTGATGCCGTGCATAGTCACGGCCACTAGTGACAGTTGCGGAGCCTAGTACATGAGTGAGCTGCATTCGATTGGCACAGTTCATCTGCGGGTGGCGGATGTTGAGCGCATGCTGCGCTATTACGAGGATGTGATCGGCCTGCGTGTACATGAACGACAGGCTGATCAGGTCCGTCTGGGGACTGGCGGACCTGACCTGCTGGTGTTTCATCATTATCCCGATGGTGCCCGCCCAAGCGAGCGGACCGGTCTGTATCACTTTGCCCTGCTTGTGCCGAGCCGCTTCGATCTTGCGGTGGTGTTGAAGCACTTTGCCGACGATCACACGCCGCTGCATGGATTGAGCGAGCACATCACCAGCGAGGCAATCTATTTATCCGATCCGGAAGGCAACGGCATTGAGATCTATCGCGACCGTGACCGCGACTATTGGGATGAGGGAGACAGCATCCGGCTGGCCACGATGCCACTGGACGTTCAAGACTTGCTGCGCGAAATCGGTGATCAAGACGCCAGTTGGACGGGCCTCCCTGAGGGTACGGTCATGGGACATATTCACCTGCACGTCAACTCGGTACCGGCGGCGGAAGCGTTTTATGGGGGGCTGCTCGGAATGGAGGTGATGTTCAACGTTGGATCAGCCACCTTCATGGCTTATGACCTGTCTCTTATACACATCT
>JAADYZ010000551.1 GCA_010092775.1 Chloroflexota bacterium | reverse complement strand
GTGACCGATGAGGAGGCAGATCAGGCGGTGTTGTCTTGCATCGCGGATACGGATGACGATACGCTGTGTTTCCGCGAGTTCTTCATCGACGCGCAGCCGGTGCAAGAGATCACCTTGAGTGCCTTTTTCATCGACGTAAACGAAGTCACTAACGCAGCCTACGCCGAATGTGTGGCGTCTGAGGTCTGCACGCCGCCCAGCAATGTCGATTTCTTTAATGATGCTCAGTTTGCCGATCACCCGGTCGTCTATGTGAGTTATCAGCAGGCTAACCAGTACTGCTTGTTCGCAGGCAAACGGATGGTTACCGAAGCCGAGTGGGAAAAAGCGGCCCGGTGGGACCCGATCACTGGCGAATCGCGGGTCTATCCCTGGGGCGATATCTACGAGCCTGGGCGAGCGAACACGCTTTCCGCTGGTCAGGGTGGAACTGCCCCGGTCAGCGCCTTCATGAACGATCGTAGTGCCTTGGGCTTGCAGGGATTGGGCGGCAACGTCCGTGAGTGGGTCAGCGATTGGTACTTCCCCAATTACGATGACTTCCCTGGCGCGAGTCTGGTCAACCCAACTGGCCCAGCCACCCAGCCACTAACGGAGCCCTTCCGCGTGGCACGTGGTGGCTCCTGGCAGGACTTTGCTTTTTACTCACGCGGTGGCCATCGCTGGGATATGCCGCCTGCTTCGTCAACGCCCTGGCTCGGCTTCCGCTGTGCTCAGACCGTTGAAGGGGCTGAGCCGCCGGTCGTGCCGACAGAGGTACCCGCCGAAGAAGCCCCAGCCGAAGAAGAAGGGCCGGTTGATGGTCCACCCACTGCGGCCCCTCCTGAAGAAACGCCCACCAACGGCGGTGACGATGCGCCGACGGATGAGGGTGGGGGCGACGAGGGAACACCCTAGCAGCCCTGCTTCGATTAGAGTTCTGCAAGAATGGACGGGTCACAACAACTGTGGCCCGTTTTGATTTGACCTTGCCCCAAGGGGAAGCCCTATACTCAGGGCACGTGGATGAGGAGGACAAGCTATGAACCGCAACCTACGCATCGGTGCCGCCGCCAAGCTACTTGGCGTCAGCACCAAGACCCTACGTCATTATGAAGACCTCGGCCTGATCGCGCCGAGCCGGGCGGAGAATGACTATCGCATCTACGGCCCGGATGAGATCGCGCAGTTGCAGCGAGTACGCCAACTGCAAAGCCTGGGCCTCTCGCTGCGCCAGATTCAGATCATTCTGGATGATCACGCCGATGATGGCCTGTGGCAGCAAGCGCTTGAAACCTTGCTGCAAGACATCGACGCTGAGTTAGATCGCCTGGAAGCGCAGCGCGAACGCGTCGAGAGGCTGCTGGCCGAGGACCCGGATGCCGCGTTGGCCGCGTTGTTGGAGGTAGAAGAGCCGCTTATCCCCTCTGATGAGGTGCAAGCCTATCTTGGGGCACATCTATCAGCGGCGGAAGCCGCCCGCTGGCAGCGTGACCAGTCGATCTACGACTGGCTGACCGGCAGGCCGCTTCAGGTGCCGGACCTGCACCAGATCAACGCCGCTGGCGCCTGGCCGTCCCTCGTCCTGAGTATGACCACGCACAGCAATAATCCCTATGGAGGATCACGATGATTCCAATGGTTGTCGAGACCAGCGGGCGCGGCGAACGCGCCTATGACATCTACTCGCTTTTGCTCAAAGAACGGATCGTGTTCTTGGGCAGTGCCATCAACGATCAGGTGGCCAACTTGATCGTTGCCCAACTGCTCTATCTGGATCGCGAAGACCCGGAGCGCGAAATTCAAATGTTCATCAATTCGCCGGGTGGGCAAGCCTATGCTGGTATGGCGATGTTCGACACAATGCAGCAGATTAACGCGCCGATCAGTACTGTTGCGGTCGGCCTGACAGCCAGCTTCGGTACCATCCTGCTGGCGGCAGGCACGCCCGGACGGCGCTTCGCGCTGGCCAACGCGACGATCCACATGCACCAGCCACTGGGCGGAGCCCAAGGTCAGGCCAGCGATATCCAGATTGTGGCCAATGAGATTCTGCGCCTGCGCGCTCAGATCGAAGAGATTTTGGCGAAGCGCACCGGCCAGACTACAGAACGCATCCGGCGCGACTTGGAACGCGATATCTACCTGACGCCTGCTGACGCCAAGGACTATGGCCTCATCGATGGCGTGTTGGAAGCCCATGCTGGCATCCAGGGAGTTGAGTGAGATGCACTTCCGACTCTCGACCGTTAACCCGGCAAACGCCATGCCGACCCCTGTGGTTTACGTCAGCCAGCAGATTGGCTGGGACTATCAACAGCTGCGGCTTGACCATCTGAGGGATGCTGCGGCCTGCCAGGCGATTCTTGATCCTCTGGGTGCTGAAGGTTGGGAACTCGTCACCATCGTGGAGATCGGCGGGGTGGGCTACGCTTTCCTGAAGCGCCAACGCAACCGTTAGGCAGGACAGCTATGAACATTCTCATCATCGGTGGGACGCGCTTTATGGGGCCGCACATCGTTCGCGGCCTCAGCGCGGTTGGCCACCACGTGACGGTCTTCCATCGCGGCGAAAGCCAGGCGGATCTGCCGCCAGAGGTGGAGCGCATTCACGGGGATCGCGACCAGCTCGATGCATACGCTGATCCCTTGCGTGCCACGCAGCCGGATGTCGTACTCGATATGATCATCCGGAACCGGCAGCAGGCCCAAACGCTGATGGACTTGTTTCGTGGTGTGGCGCGGCGCATCGTATTGATCAGCAGCGCCGATGTCTATCGCGCCTACAACCGGCTGCGCGGCGTCTCACCTGGCCCGCCTGATCCTTGGCCATTGGATGAGGAAGCGCCGCTGCGCGACAAGCCCTATCCTTATCGGGACTACGCACAGCGTGACGACGACCCGATGTATAGCTACGACAAAATCCCGGCGGAGCAGGTCGTACTGAGCGATCCTGAGCTGTCGGGGACAGTGCTGCGCCTGCCGATGGTCTTCGGCCCACAGGATCGACAGCACCGCCTGTACAGCATCGCCAAACGGATGGCCGATCAGCGTCCGGCGATCATCCTCTCAGAGGAACAGGCTGCCTGGATTGCCCCGCGTGGGTATGTTGAGGATATGGCACATGCGATCCATCTGGCGGTACGCGATGAGCGAGCCGCAGGGCGGGTCTACAACGTTGCGTTGGCAGAGCAGCCGACCGAACGCGAGTGGATCACGCGAATTGGACGGGTGATGGGCTGGGATGGCCGGATCATCGCGCTGCCTGAGGCCGAACTACCGGAGGCTTTGCAATCGACGTTGAACTACAGTCAGCGGTGGTCGCTCGATTCACGCCGCCTTCGCGCTGAGTTGGGCTATACCGAGCGGGTTGATCTCGATAGCGCACTCACACGCACGGTTGAGTGGGAACTAGCACATCCACCAGGCGAGTCTTACGGTGATGCCTTCGACTATGGAACAGAAGACCGCATCATCCAGGCTTTCGAATGATGCGGTTTGGTGGTCAAAGTTTGGCCAGGCACTACTCTTCGACGAAGGTGTCCCAGGTGAGGAAGCGGAAGCCGAGATTCGGCCCAGTTGATTGGACCTGGATGAAGCCATAGTGCTCGCCGCTGTTGAAACATAGATAGGTCCCCAGCGGCAGCTCATTGTCATCCTCTTCGGTGCTGGCCGTGAATGTCGCACTCCCAAGAGTGAGCGAGGCGCAGTCGATATAGCGCGGCTCAGTTGGTCCGAAGATGGCCCAGGTGCTGCTGCCTTGCAGCGTCAGGGTTTGGGTATCATCGTTTTCGCCCAGCGCCCACTGGAAGTCAGCGGCTGCGCCGCCACAGGCAACCGCAGCATTGTCATCTAGATCGAAGCAGGCGTCACCCTCAAGGTTCACCGTACCCGCAACCCGCGTTGTAACTCGTAGGATCGCCAGACCATCTTCGGCGGTGGCGACCCGGCTGTTGTTCTCTTCGTCAGCTTCACCGACCGCGTTGTCTGGGTCAACTGTGATGGTGAACCCATAGGTGCCGCTGGTTGGAATGGTGACACCTGTCGAGATGGTGATTGATGCGCTGGCTGGCAGTGCGGGTACGTCTTCGGTCAAGGGTTCGGCCAGGCCATCAATCGTGAACTCGACTGTGGTTTCGGCGGCGTCTTCATCGCCGTCATTGCTGATGGTGGCGTTGAATTCGAAGGCGCTGCCCGCAATGGCCAGGTCGTCGTCCCAGCTGACCGTCTCGACTACCAGATCAGCCAGGCCGCTGTCGTCACCGTCGCCGCTATCCCCATCGCCATCCTCGGCGGTAGCCGTGGCCGTTGGGGTGGGTGTTGAGGCCAATACGGTGATGTCGACAAAGACCTCTGTTCCGAAGAGGGTCTGTCTCTTATACACATCTGACGCTGCCGACGAAGGC
>JAADYZ010000550.1 GCA_010092775.1 Chloroflexota bacterium | reverse complement strand
CTGGAGTGGCTGCTGGATCGCGAGGGGCAGGCCGTGCTAGCGGAGTATCTCCTGCCCCTAGACTTCTAAGCAGGGCGCACGAAGGGATTGTGTCGTTTTTCCTCGCCAATGGTCGTTTCTGGTCCGTGACCGCAGTAGACAAGGACCTCGTGCGGCAGCGTGTTCAGTTGTTCACGGATTGATGCTTGCAGAGTCTCGAACTTACCACCGGGCAGATCAGTACGCCCGATACTCCCTCTAAACAGCGCATCGCCGGAGAAGACAACACCCTGCGTCGCCTCGAAGAAAGCCACATGCCCTGGCGCATGGCCAGGTGTGTACAGCACTTCCAGGTTGAGCCTTCCCACCGATACCGTCTGCCCATGCTCGAGCCAAAGATCAGGTTTGGGGCTGGCCTCAATATCGAAGCCCATCAGTGGCGCTCCACCTTTCATCTTCAAGAGCAGCATATCAGCTTGGTGCAGTGCGATCGGCGCGTTAGTCAGCCGCTTGAGTTCCGCATTCCCCCCGATGTGATCCCAATGCGCATGGGTATTCAGGATGATCTTGACCTGGGCTTCGTGGTCTTCAATGGCCCAAAGAATGCGCGTATCTGGCCAGCCCGGATCGATGACCGCCGCCTCCCTGGTCTCTGGGCAGACGACTACATAGCAGTTGGCCTCAACCGGACTGACGACGATGCGCTCGATCTCCATACTCTGCTCCTCATTTTGGACGGCTGCTCGCTGTGGAAGCCCTTCTGAGGTCTTGCTATAGTCCAGCTTAAGGATCACAAGGAGCTTCCGATGCCGATTTTCGATTATTCGTTTACAGTGGATGCACCACTGAAGGCTGTCCGCGATTTTCACCATGATACCAGCGTCCTAAAGAAACTGACACCGCCGCCCATCATCATGCAGTTGCATGAGTTTGAACCGCTCGGCGAAGGGTCGATTGCCCGCTTCACCATGTGGCTGGGGCCGATTCCGTTACGCTTCAAGGCCGTCCACTCAGATGTCAGCATCAACGGCTTCACCGACACCTTGCTGACCAGTCCGCTGGCCGCCTGGCAGCATACCCATCGCTTCGTTGCGATCGATGAGCAGTCGACAAGTGTGCAAGAGCATATTGAGTACGAGCACAACAAGGGACTCGTTGGCCTATTCACCC
The DNA here is from genome assembly GCA_010092775.1 of Chloroflexota bacterium. Taxonomy (GTDB): domain Bacteria; phylum Chloroflexota; class Anaerolineae; order Aggregatilineales; family UBA3940; genus TC-71. The sequence goes on along the minus strand of JAADYZ010000550.1, from coordinate 3,043 downwards.
GTCTGATGTTTTCGCCTATCGGGCTGCGCTTTCTCTTCTTCTACCGCAGCCTAGTCACGCGTCGTGGGACACGCTCCAGCAGCACCCAATAGGGGTTTGGCCTGCTCGAATCCTCGCGTTAGACGCTGCGGGATACTGCGTGGAGATGCTCTTAAGGCTATGGTACAATCTCAGTCGCCCTGCCGTGTGAGTGTTCTGCATTCGCACGTCTTGAGCCAACGATCTATGAAAAGGGACCCTGCGTTCATTGACACATGCGAGGCCGAGCGCCACCGCAGTCCTCAATGGCACAGCTCCCACCTGTGAAAACAGGTTCACAGACCACGGCAGATGCCACATGGTGGGGTTGTCTACCGCGGCGCAAAGACATACGCTGGGGACAGATTCCGGCCATCGAATATCGAAACGTTTATAGAGCTATTGTAGCCCAGCCTATGCTGCGCGAGCGTGTTTCCAACAATATCTACGTCTTCACCAGTGAGCTCTATGCTCAGGTGACTGCCGGGGCGATAATCACGCCGGAGGGGGCCATCGTCGTCGATACGCTCCCTTTTCCCTCTGAGACCAAGCAGATCAAGCATTTTATCGAGTCGCGTCACGGCCTCCCCGTTCGTTATGTCATCAACACACACTACCACGCCGATCACACCTATGGCACATGTCTGTTCGAAGAGGCCAGCGTAGTCAGTCATCGCCTGTGCTACGATTTGCTCAACACAAGAGGGCGGGTTGGATTGGAGCGCGATCGTCAGAACTCGCGTGAGATGGCACAACTTGAGCTGCGCCTGCCAGACATCATCTTCGAAGATGGCAGCATGAATATTCATCTAGGCGGCCTAACCGTGCAATTGTGGCACGCACCTGGTCACAGCTCCGATACTATTCTGTGCCTTGTGGAAGAGGAACGAATTCTCTTTGCGTCAGACACGCTTATGCCTGTACCCTTCTTTACCGACGGGAGTTGGGACGACTATGTTGCGACACTGCAGTCGCTGCAAGGCAAGAGCTATGAGAACATCGTTCAAGGGCACGGCGACGTGATCTTACGCGGTGAACTAGAGAGCAAGCTGGAGAGTGATCTGACCTATCTGATTGAGGTTCGCCAAAGGGTGCAGGAAGTGGTTGAGTCGGGTGGGTCACAGCTTGATCTAGACAGCATTGACATCGAGGCTTGCGGCAAAAGCCGTTTACCGCTCAATGGCCTGGTCGAGCAGTTGCACCACAGCAATTTGCGCAGTTTGTATCAAAGCTTGAGCAGTGAGACCGTCCCGGTCGCAGAGTGACTGGAGTCGCTAGACGGGCGGCCAGGGATAGTTGCGACCCGGTCCCGGCTCCGGATACATCCCCGTTTCAATTAATCGGTCAATCCGCCGCCGCAATGCCATCTGCTCCCGCCGGGTGATCAAGTCGTTTAGCTGGTTCCCCAAGGCCCCATTAGACAATTCGTCGCACAAATCGATCAGGTTCTCCATCATTGCATCCGGAATCGGCTGATTCGCAAAATCCCAGATGACCGTGCGCAGCTTATCTTGATGGTGAAAGCAAATGCCGTGATCGATTGCCCATACTTCGTCGTCGTAGCTCAACAAGCAGTGCCCACCCTTGCGGTCCGCATTGTTGATCACGTGGTCTAGCAGCGATATGCGCTTGAGGCGGTCGGGGAAGCGCCGGCCAAACGTGAAATAGTGCTGCTCTGGATCGTGCGGTACATACAACTGCACCGAGCCAATGCCGTGGGGGCCACTTCGGATCACAGTGGGCGGGATCACGGACCAACCGAGCGCCTCGCTCACCAGGAAAGCTGCCATCTCCCGCTGATACAAGCACCCATCCGGGAAGTCCCACAGGGGGCGTTCGCCCTTCAGGGGTTTGTAGATCGCTAGTGCGCGCTGTCCATCATAGGCCAGCTCGACCAGGAAGGTGTAATTTGAGCTCCAGGGCAGCAAACCATGCGTCTCAGCCATGTCAGCATCGCCCAGAATCCGGAGCGCCATCTGCCGATCACCCGGTTGGATGATGGGAAGATTTTCGTCGTTGTCAGACTTTGGTACCTTTGCCATATGATCCTCGCTCTTACCCCTCAAGCGCGGTCGTCTTCACAGCTAGAACGTCTGTCGTTTGTGCCCGTTGCTGGCGGGGTCCACGCGGCCCGCCAGGATGACCTCTTTGGTGTGGTTGGCCAAGGCCGCCATCAGATCACGCGAGATGACCATCCGCACAATGCGCGGCTCACCCATCGACTCGGTCGCCTGCAACTCGTTCACCACCAGGATTACCTGATCACTGTCGCTATCATAGCCGAGGCCCATCTGCGCCACCCGAAACAACGGTTGGATCGGCTCCTGCAGTTCCATGTCGTAGGATGCAAGGTCGGGCTCCGGTGGCTCTAGCCTAAATTCCTTCTCGATTTCAGAGAAGACTGACTCAACGCTCTTGACGAGTGCCCCCGCCTGTTCCTTCTCGATGATGAAGGTGAAGAGCTGGCCGTTTCCACTGGCCTGCAAGTGGAAGGTGCGTTGGCCAGGGGGGCCGATTGTGCCGATCGTGATAATGTCTACCGGGTTCACGTCGTAGGACTGTGCCATCAGTCTAGCTCTCTTCTGTTGGTCGTGGTCGGGTGTAATGGCTGGTGTCGTTCATGGTGACAATGAACGGGCGCTGGCGGGTTAACTGCACAATCGAGATCGACGCGGGAGAAACAATCAACCGCTGGAACATATCCAACGGCATGCCCGCATAATGGGCCAACATCGCCTTGATCACGTCAGAATGGGCGACAACGGCCACCCGCCCGCTTGGGTGACGGCTGGCGATGCTCTCTAGTGCACTCACCACCCGAAATTGCATCTCGCGAATGCTCTCACCGTTGGGGAAGCGTGCCCCACTTGGGTAGTGCTGCACCGTTTCCCAGAGCCGCCGTCGCGACAACTGCCGAAGCGATTTGCCTTGCCAGTCGCCAAAATTGACCTCGCCCACACCTTCATCAATTTGCAGGGTCAATTCCGGCTTTTGTTGCCGTGCGACGGCCTCAGCCGTCTCCACG
>JAADYZ010000549.1 GCA_010092775.1 Chloroflexota bacterium | reverse complement strand
TGGGGGTGCTGGCCTTCAGTTTGCCCGCCAAGTACCAATCCTGGCTGACAGTCTGTGATGGACCAACCTGCTCGGCCTGGTCATGGAGCAGCGTGGAAGCGGCTGCTATTCAGGCGGCAGGGTTCAGCCTGCCTTTTGCAGCGACCTGGAACATGATCTTCCCCATCGTCACGGTGGCGGTGTTTTTGGTCGTCGGGGTGATTATCTACAGTCGGCGCTCAGACGATTTCATGGCATTGGTGACGGCCCTGGGCCTGGTGACACTGGGTGTGAGCAACGCCGTTGATATGCTAGTGCCCGCCTCAGACGCGCTCAATATCGCAGTGCGACTGACGCAAATCCTGGCGATCTCAGGATTGCTGATCCTGTTTATCTTCCCCTCGGGTCGCTTTGAGCCACGCTGGCTCAAGTGGGCCTATGCGATGGTAATCGTCGGTGCCTTGATTACCAACGGGCTGGTGATGGTCCGCCTGCTTCAGCCCACCTTCATCCGCATTATCTTCCCGATGATCATTGTAGTGTCCTTCGCTGGGCAGGTCTACCGCTATGTACAGGTGTCCACACGGGAAGAGCGCCAGCAAACCAAATGGTTGGTGGCTGCGATGGGCCTGGTGATGCTGGTGGTGCTCTCCGACCGGGTGACCACGCTGATCGTTAGCAGCCTTGACCCACGCGTTGATGTGGTCTACCGGCTGTTTGTGCAATCGCCCATGCTCCAGTTGAGTTTTGCGGCCATCCCGCTGGCCGTGATGATGGCGGTGCTGCGCGCCGGATTGTGGAACATCGACTTCATTATTAATCGCGGTTTGGTTTACGGTGGCACCTTCGTGCTGCTGCTGCTCGCAGCGGCGGTGGGCTTCTTGGGCCTGCAAACGGCGCTCGCGCTGATCTTTGGTGGGGCCTTTCCGGCGGTCTCGGCGGCGGTGGCGATGGCCATCGTGGCTGGAGCCTTCAACCCCTCGCTCAAGCTCCTACGCCGACTGGTCGATCGCAACATCTACGGCATTGAGATCGACTATCGCGAGATGCCACGCGAGGGCAAAGCCGAACAAACCATCACCATGCGCGGCGACACGGCGGCGGTATTCGGCCCGTATACCCATCTGGTCAAGATTGCGCGCGGCGGCATGTCCGATGTGTACCGGGCGCATGACCCTAAGCTCAACCGGACCATCGCGCTGAAGCTGTTGGCCGCCGACCGCCGACGCGATCCGCAGGTGGAGAAACGCTTCATCCGCGAAGCACAGGCAACCGCCCGGCTGCGGCACCCCAACATCGTTGACATTCATGAGGTGGGCGACATCGACGGGCGCCAGTACATTGCGATGGAGTTTATTCACGGCATCACGCTGTCGGATCGGCTCGATCAAAATGGGCCGTTGGCGCCGGAGGAGGCACTGCCGCTGCTGGCCGAAGTGGCCTCCGCATTGGACTATGCCCACGACAACGCGATCGTGCATCGTGATGTGAAGAGCAGCAACGTCATGATCGAGCAAACCACCAACGGCGAGCGGGCAATTCTGATGGATTTCGGCATCGCTAAGATCCTGGGTGGCGAACGCCTGACGACAGCGGGTGGTGCGCTTGGCACGCTGGACTATATGAGTCCGGAGCAGATTCAGGGTGGCAGCGAGGTTGGTCCGGCCTGCGACATTTACAGTCTGGGCGTGTTGAGCTATCAGGTCTTGTGTGGGAAGATGCCCTTCGACAAGAGCAGTTCAGGCGCAGTCGTGATGGCCCACCTGATCGAGCCACCGCCAGATATCCGCAAGGTGAATCCGCGCCTGCCAGAGAACGTGGCTAGCGCCATCATCAAGGCAATGGCCAAGGCTCCCAAAGCCCGCTTCACATCTGCCAAGGAATTCGTCCGCTCGATGTTCTAATCAATCGCGTTTGCGACGCTTAAACAGACGCCCCAATCCGGGTTTGTCCTCCGGGGCAGCCGGGGCGTCTTTGGATTCGGAGGCTTCGGGGGGCATCAAGACCTCGCGCAGCGCCTTCCGCAGGTCGCTGGTCAACGCCTCGGCGGTCTTGTAGCGATCAAGGGGGGCCTTCGCCATTGCCTTGGTGATGATAGGGCGTAGGTCGGGTGGTAGGTCCATGTTGTAGTCAGTGGGATTGGGCACCAGCTTGGTCATGTGCGCCATGATGGCGTTCGTTGGGTCACTGGCAGGAAAGGGCAGGTCGCCGGTTAGCGTCTGGAAGACGGTCACACCGAGGGCGTAGATGTCTGCGTAGTGGCTGGGTGGCTCACCGTTGATCGTTTCCGGTGCGATATGGCTTACCGCGCCCAACACCATGCCATGCTGCGCCACTTGTTTGCGCCCCTGAATCCAGCGCGTGAGGCCGAAGTTGGCCAGATAGGCGCTGCCTGTTTCATCGAAGAGGATCGACTGCGGACGCACGTCGAGGTGAAGCAGAGAATGCTGGTGCAAGAAATCCAGGGCGCGGCCAACCTGCGCCAGCATCTTGATCGCCTCAGGTGGTGGAATCGGGCCGGACTTAAGGCGGTCGGCCAGAGAGCCACCCGCCATCTGATCCCAGGCGAAATACAAGCCGTCGTCAATGGTGTCGATTTTGCGGATCGGGACGATGTGCGGGTGCGCCAAGGAGGTGAGCGGGCGCAGCTTCTCGGCCAGGTCCGCTGGTTTGCCGCCTTCAGGCAGCTGTTCTCCAGGGATGACCCGCACCATCACGACT
>JAADYZ010000101.1 GCA_010092775.1 Chloroflexota bacterium | reverse complement strand
GGTTGTGTTGAACGATAAGAAGCTCATCGAACGTGAATAGCAGACGTCTGTATATCCCAGTGAAATAGCGAAACTCTATGGAATGGATCTTCCCTGAAGATGTCACGGTCTCCCCTGCGTTGCGGGAAGTGGTGGGGGGGCACCCCCTCGTCGCTGAGATTCTAGCCCGGCGCGGCGTGACCACCCCAGAAGCGGCCAAAGCCTTCCTTGATCCCAAATACTATACCCCTTCGCCACCGACCGCCTTACCCGATGTGGACGTGGCGGCTCAGCGCTTGCACGAGGCGGTCAAGCGGAATGAGCGCATTTTGGTCTGGGGTGACTTCGACGTGGACGGCCAGACCTCAACCGCCCTCTTGGTCGATGCGCTGCGCTTTCTCTACAGCGAATTGCAGGAAGATGCCATCCTGAGCGAACAGGTACACTTCCATGTACCGCATCGCCAACGTGAGGGGCACGGCGTCCATACGGATATTCTGGTCAAGAAGATTCGCGACCTCAAGATCGATGTCGTGCTGACCTGTGACGTGGGCATCGCTGCGCACGACGCGGCTCAAGCAGCCCACGTCAACGGCGTCGATATGCTGATCACCGATCACCATGCGCTACCGCCAACCCTTCCAAATGCGCCTGCGTTGGTCAATCCGCAGCGCTTGCCCGCAGGCCATGCCCTGCGCGATTTACCGGGTGTTGGCGTGGCTTTCAAGCTGATTCAGCAGCTCTACACTCTTGCAGGTTTTGAGGAGGATACCGAGCTATTTCTAGACCTGGTCGCTCTCGGTATCGTGGCCGACGTGGCTCGACAGCAGCATGACACGCGCTATTTGCTCCAACTCGGGATTGAGGCCTTGCGCCGCCCAGAACGAATCGGGCTGCAAGCGCTGATGAAGTCCGCCCAGGTGGATGTCTCTAACCTCTCATCCGAGACCATTGGCTTTCAGATTGGCCCACGCCTCAACGCACTGGGCCGTCTGGATGATGCATCTTTAGCGGTGGACCTATTGACCACTGCCAATATGCTGCATGCCTCGCAGATCGCCGCCCAATTGGAGGTCTTGAATAACAAGCGCAAGCAGATCGAAAACCAGATTTACGCCGCTGCACAGGATCAGATTGCACGCGACTCGTCGCTGCTGCACAACTACGACATTATTTTGCTGTCGGGTGATCACTGGCATCCTGGCGTGATCGGCATTGTGGCCTCACGCCTGGTTGAGCAGTACGGCAAACCCGCTTTGCTGCTGCAAACGCCACCCGACCAACCGGCCCGCGGTTCGGCTCGATCTGTGCCTGGCGTGGATATCGGCGCGTGTATTGCGGCCACCTCTCACCTGCTGATGGGGCATGGTGGCCATCCGGGGGCGGCAGGCGTCACGCTAGACGCCGACATGATCCCACAGTTTCGCCAGCAGCTTTCCAACCTCATCGCAGAGACGCGCGACCCCAATGTGAAAGTCGGTCACCACATTGACGCTGAGGTGCCGCTCGATATTCTCAACCTCGACCTAGCCACTGACCTGAACCGGATCGGCCCTTTTGGTGCGGGTAATCCGCCAGTGCATCTGCTGACGCGCGGCGTCCGCATGGTGCAGCACGCCAGTTTCGGTGTCAACGGCAAACACCGCCGTGTCACGATCCAGAATGAAGAGGGTCTGACCTTCGCGGTGACCTGGTGGCGCGGCGACGAATTCCCCCTGCCCCCGGCTGACGAAGCATTCGACTTGCTGTATACGCTGCGTATCAACGATTACAAGGAACGTCACTCCTTGCAGCTCGAGTGGATTGACACCCGCTACGAGGGCAGCAGCTTGACGGTCGGCGGACCGCGCTACCATATTGAAGACTTGCGCCGCCTGCCGCTCAAGCTGGGCTTTCTCAATGGCGAATCCTCATTGATTTGGGCAGAAAATCTTGACGCTGCTAGCCTACCCTTCCCAGATGAACAGATCGCCACGCGCAGCAAGTTGGGCCAGACCAGCGCCCTGGTAATCTACACCATTCCGCCTGCGCCAGAAGTGCTCGCCCAGGCGCTCAACAAGACCCGCGCCAACACTCTGGTGGTCGCCGCGAAGCATATCCCGACCGATACGCCAGAGAGTTTCCTGAATCGGCTGGGTGGCCTGGTCAAATATGCGTTGGCCCATTACGAAGGGAAGGTCTCGATTGAGACCTTGGCTTCTGAGACGGCTCAGCGCGAACTCACGGTGCGGCGCGGCCTGGCCTGGATGGCTGCCAAAGGCATGATCGCTCTGGACTTTCCGGATGGCGCGATGGTGCAGATCAGCCAACCGGGCAGTCCGCTGCCAGAAGAAGACATTGCAGCCCTACAGGACGCCATTGCAGCATTGCTGGCTGAGTCGGCGGCCTATCGCAGCTACTTTTTGGATGCTGACCTAGAGCGCGTCTTGCGCCTTTAAGCCATAAGGAGAGAATGCATGTCGTTTGAGGTTCAGTTCGTAGGACACGGCACTTTCTTGCTCAAGATCGATGAGTACAGCGTACTGCTCGATCCCTGGATCAGCGGCAATCCTGCCACAGATTTGACGAACGATGACGTCAACCCCGATTTCATTTTGGTCACGCATGGGCATGGTGATCACATCGGCGACTGTGTTGAGATCGCCAAACGGACTGGTGCACCCGTGGTTGCGCCGAACGGTGTCGGCATTTGGTTGAGCCAGCAAGGGCTTGAGAAAGTTCACAACCAACATATCGGCGGTGGTTTCAATCATCCTTTTGGGCACG
>JAADYZ010000548.1 GCA_010092775.1 Chloroflexota bacterium | reverse complement strand
TGAGTTGGATGACGACACCCGCCATGTGATCGAATGGTTCAGAGCACAGGTACCAGAACGCACCCTCTATAATTGGCAGAATGCGGCGGCCAAATTGGTCGCGCAAGACCTCCGCGAGCAAATGCAGGCCCATCGCTCCTGATTTTTCCGTAAGTGGCAGTGGATGGCAGTCTTTTTCGTGTCATTGGCAGGTGACCCCAGCCTATCCTGTAAGCGTTGATTGAATTTCGCGCTGCCAAAGGAGGCCGCCATGACTACTCGAACCTTAGGCCAGCAGGACCACCTGCTCAAAATCGCTGTCCGTGCCAACGGAATCTTCTGCGCTAGCAGCGGCGCAATCGCTCTCGCCCTGGCAGAACCTTTCAGCAGTTTGCTGGGGATCGCCGGAGTTTCGCTCATTGGCAGCCTGGGTGCTGCCGCCTTCTTCCGAATTCTCGGTGCTGTCTTGCTCGTTTATGGGGTGGGTATTTTCATGCTCAGCCGTCAGGAATCCATCCCTGTGCCCGCTGCCGTCGCCATCATCGCGCTGGATGTCGGCTGGACGGCCATCAGTTGGTGGATCATTCTGGCAGGCGTGTGGCCGCTCAGCACGGCTGGCGCATTCGTCGTTGGCGGCCTGGCCGACATCGTGTTGATCTTCGGCTTAGTGCAAGCCTGGGGCTTGCGCCAGATGCTGCGCAGCGCTTAGTTAAGGAGACACACGATGTTAACCCTCCACGCTGAACGCACGATACAGGCCCCAACAGATATCATCTGGGACGTGATCTCCGATGTGGAACGCTATGCTGAGTACGCACCCAACCTGAGCCGAGCCGTAAAGGTCGGTGACGGGCAGACACCGTCGCGCCGCTGCTGGGATACCCAAGGACGTGGATGGAATGAAGCCTGCGTCTTGTGGGAAGAAGGCAAGCAGTACAGCTACGTGATTGATACCTCAGACTACCCCTATCCATTCGTTCAGATGAAGGGCACCTGGGGCATGGACCCACAGGCTGATACCGTCCGCGTGTGGATGCGCTTTGACTACACGCCGAAAGGGCCAGCCTTGCTCTATCCGCTGGTGCAAAATCGCATCAAGCGTGTGTTCGCCCCAGTGATTGAGGAACTGCTCGACAACTGGGAAGCTGAGATCGCGCAACGCGCCACTGCCTGAACCCCTGCGGGGGAGCGATCGTCTTAGTTCATCGCTCTCCCGCATTGCCTCTTGGTCGTAGCCATTCCGCCATCGACAGACTTCCGCCCTGGGTTATAATGAGGACGGCGCATCAATGAGTTAAACGTGAGGCTGTCCCTGTGTTGAAGCGTACCGCCGCTTTGCTGGTTCTGGCTGTTCTGACGACGATGGGGTGTCGTCAGATCGAACCCACGCCAACGATCACACCCACCGTGATCCCCACCCCGACGCCGCTCGCCCTCTACCCACCTGCACCTTTAGACAGCTCTCCCACCGAAACCGACGCAAATCCATCTGACACAGCCATCAACGGGGCCGCATTGATGGTCGAAGGCCCGACCGCCCTGACCCCACTCCGCTTGGGCAAAGGCCGGCCAAGCACGATGGCGCTCTCCGCTGACGGAGCCTGGTTGGCGGTGGGTGGTCCTAATTCACTGACCCTATATGATACAGAATCGCTCGCAGAACAGTGGAGCATCAGCAACCGATACACACCCACCGATATGGCTTTTAGCCCGGATGGTAGTGTATTAGCCTTCACCGATGCGGCGGACCATCTCCTGGTGATTGACCGCGAAAACGGGATCGAGTTTATGACTCACGACCTGCCGGTCAGGAATGATCATGCTTTTGCCTTCCACCCGGATGGGAACCATATTGTCCTCATTGGCTATACCTCCAACCAGCCGCGCAGCCGCAATGCGCTGCTGGCTATGATGAACATTTACAGCGGCGACTTGAACTGGCAAGTGCGGACTCAAGGCTATCGGCGGGCTGTTTTATCGATCAGCCCAGACGGTAGTAAGGTTGCGACGGCCACTTGGTTGGGCCAAGCGCTGATCTTCGATGTCGACAGCGGGCAGCCCCTTGAATCGCTGGATGGCCAGTTCACCAATATGACCTCGTTGAATTGGTCGAGTGATAGTGAACTACTAACGGCTGGCTATTACTTCGAAGATACGACCATCACCTGGCGGGTTGGCCGCCTTGATCCTGATGGGAAGCAAGAGGCGGGCGATACTCGCGTCTGGTCGCCGGATGGATCACGCCTGGCGATCAGCAGAAGCGACGGCAGCGTACGCATCCAAAACGTGGCTGACCCCGACGAAGATCACCGTCTGGTCGGCCATGAATCGAGCGTGGTCGAGATGGTTTGGGCGCAGCCCAATTTGCTGGTGACCCGCTCTTGGGATGGGCTCATCATCCTATGGAACCCCATCACAGGGCAGATGCAGCACCGCTTGAGCAACCATACGCGCGACAAGCTGTGGTCGACGGCGGTCGCACCGGACGGTTTGATTGCCGCCGGGACAGAGTCGGGTAGCGTGCAGCTCTGGGACCCCAGCATCCAACAGCGCCTAAGCACCTGGCACGGTCACAACCAACCGGTGATCGAATTGGCCTTCTCAGCAGATGGACGCTGGCTCGCTTCCGGTCAACCCAATGGGCGGGTCGTGCTGTGGAATCGCGCATCTGGCATGGCCACCGCGCAGTGGGAGCCAGAGCAGCTACAGTATCTGAGCGGTCTGGCCTGGCATGACAGCCAGCTCCTTATTGTGACCTCCCGCCTGACTCTGCACTGGGACCCGGATGCGGCGCTTGAGCCCACGATTTTTGGCTCGTCGGCAGATAACGTCACTGACTTCGATCTGGTCAGCGCAAATGGGGACCTACCCAGCCAGATGGCCCTATCGATTGCCTCGCCAGAGGCTAGCCGTAATAATTTCCTGGCCAACAGCCTGGTATTGATCAGCCTGACGCCGCAGCGCGAACGGGTTATTCTGCGCAACCCAAACCTACTGGGCTTTCGGCAGGTGGCCTGGTCAGCGGATGGCTCGATGATCGCCGTTTCCGACGAGGGCAACCTGATCGTGTGGGAAGTTGCGACACGCCAGATTGTTCATCATGAGCAGAACGTCGGTTTAATCAGCCATCTAGGTTGGACCGCAGACAATGGAGCGGTGCTGTTTAGCCGTATCTCTGGCGAGTACCTGATTGGCATTGACATTGCGACAGGCGGCTGGCGCTATCTCGAAGGGCATAGCAGTCCCATCAGTGCGATCACCTTGGACGTTGCGCGTGACCGCCTGATCACCGCCAGCCATGACGGCACGCTTTTGATTTGGCCTGCACATTGGCCCCTGGGCATCTCAGCAGAAGATCAATTCGAATGACACGTTGGATTCAAGTTGGCTTGATTGGCCTGCTGCTGGTGGGCTGCCAGCAAACACCCACGCCCACTAGAGAGCCGATCCATACACCGACACCAGCAGCCATCGTTTTGCCGCTGTATCCGCCAGCAGGAAGGCGCCCAGCAAGCGACGCCTCAGGTGGACTGAGCTACGA
>JAADYZ010000100.1 GCA_010092775.1 Chloroflexota bacterium | reverse complement strand
AGATGTGTATAAGAGACAGCGTATATGGTGCAGCGCTGCCAGTCGCTTTTGGCGAGCGCATTGCAATTGCTGAGGACCTGTTCAGCGCGGCACTCCCTGCTTTGGGCCTCAGCACCAGCTTCTACGCCGCCTATTTCACCGGCCTCGAAGCGCTGTTTCTGGTCGCCAGTTTGCTGGTTGGCATGTTCGTATTCGCCACCCGCTCGGACGATTGGGTGGCCCTGGCCTACAGCCTGATGTTGATCTGTTTTTCGGCGACTTTTGCCCTCTCGACTGAACTGCTGGCGGCGGTCTCGCCGCTGTGGCGCTGGCCGGTCTTCATCGTGGATATGACAGGCAAACTGCTCATTGCCCTGGTCCTCCTGATTTTCCCGGATGGCCGCTTTGTGCCTCGCTGGTCGAGCTGGTTGATGATCCCCTATACCTTGGTGTCCTTGATGCTGGCCTGGTCTGAGCCGCTTGAGGGCTTCTTGCCACGCTCCGCCGAGGGCATCGGATCGCTGTTGTTACTGAGCGTCGTTGCCTCGCAAGTCTATCGCTACCAGAAGGTGTCCAGCCCGGAGCAGCGCCAACAGACAAAGTGGATCGTGTATGGGGTAGGTGTCGTCGGGATTTCGCTGAGCCTGTTTGTGCTCATCGATATTTTCGCTACACCCTTCATTGTGGATCGCCCTACCGTCCGCCTGATTTACCGCTTCGTCATGAACGCTGCGTTCGTCTTTGGCCCTGTGCTGGCGATCCCGCTGTCTGTTGGGCTGGCCGTCACACGCAGCCGCCTGTGGGAAGTCGACTACGTTATTAACCGCTCGCTGGCCTATGCGCTGGTGAGCGTCTCTCTGCTGCTTGTCTTCGTGGCCACTTTGTTTGGGGTGCAAGCCCTGCTTCGCCAGGTCTTGAGCGGCGAGGCGGTCGTCGTGGCGGTCGCGATTGCCGCTGGCATCTGCGGGGCCTTGTTTGGGCCGATCCGCCAGACTGCTCAACAGGTGATCGATCGGCGGCTCTATGGCATCGATATTGATTACAAAGAAGCGGCACGCCAGGAAGCCGCCTCTGCTCTCCGACGTGAGCAGGCCGACGAAGTCGTCCAACCGGTCAGCGGCTTAGATAGCTATGGCGACCTGCGCCTCTTGGATCATGGGGGCATGTCCGAAGTCTTTTTGGGGAATCATCCGGAATTGCGCCAACCGGTGGCCATCAAAATGCTGCCGTCTAAGCTGGCCAGCAAGTCGGAAGACTATCTGAAACGCTTGTCGCGTGAGGCGCAAGCCATCGCCAGATTGGACCATCGCAATGTGATCCGCGTGCATGACTATCAAGAAGCCACTGATGGCACGGCTTGGATGGTCACGGAGTACCTGGGAGGGGGCACCCTGAGTGGCCAGCTTAAAGAGTTTGGTCGGCTGCCGCTCTCGGACGTGCAAGGCTATATTGAGCAAGTCAGTGAGGCGCTGGACTACATCCACCAGCAGGGCCTGGTGCACCGCGATGTAAAACCCTCCAACATCATGCTGGACCCGATCACATCCGTGACAGGTGAAGTGAGCTATCGCGTGGTATTGATGGATTTTGGCGTGGCAAAGGTGCTGGACTCAGCGATGGAGATGACACAAACCGGGGTGATTGGCACCTTGGCCTACATCGCACCTGAGCAGATCCAGGACTCCGCCAAAGTGGATGGCCGGGCAGACGTCTATGCCTTGGGCGTCACAACATACGAGCTGCTGACCGGGCATCGGCCCTTCGCGGCGCGCAACCCGGCGGCCCTGCTGATCTCACACCTCAACCAGCCTGCGCCGGACGTTCGGAAGGATAGTCCAGACCTACCACCCCACGTCGCCCTGGCTATCCAACGCGCAATGGCCAAGACCCCGGACCAGCGTTACGATCACGCTTCCGACTTTGCGGCAGCGCTGCGGGGTCCGACGCCTCCTGCATCCCTCCCTTTGGCCGGTTAATGCAGATCTCTGCCCCAACTGACGTTGAATGCCGACAGCGCCCGCTGTGGATCGGGATTGTCGATCACCCTCACCCGGAACATCAATTGAATCGGGCAGTAGCGATTGACCAAGCCCCACAGATAGCCATACACGGCCGCATCGGGGTAGGGGGTGTTATTCAGGACCAGCATGTCACCTGGGCCTTGGCCTTCGACAATGAAGCCCTCACCCGCCGGGACGTTACGCAGCAGCGCATGGTGGATGGCGTGCAAGGCTCGCAGCGCAGACGGCACATCTTTGCCAATGGTCGGTAGGTTGCTCTGCTCAAACGCGGCCTGCCCAAACGCAACGAAGACCTCCCAGGCGGCTTCACCCAGTTCCTGCTCGACGTCATACAGCAGATTCAGCAGGGCTTGGTGCGGATACCAAAAGTCTTCGCGTGCGTGATCAAGGCAGTGTTTGGGCAGCAGTGGGATCACTGCTTCGATGCGTGGATTGCGGCTTAATCCCAACACGATGCGACCGTTCACCATAGCATCGGGGCTGCCAGCGATATAGGGTTCAGCGATGTAATGAACAAGTTCCATAACCAGACTCCTCACAATGACACCTGTTAACCGCTTCTGGCGCACATTATGTCCATTATAGGACAGGTGGATCGCTATGGAACTTGCAGCTTTGTTATCGTGTCTGAGTTGTTAGGTGGAGCATCTGCTTTCACACAGATAGAGGCAAGCAGTGGCTCAGAGATCAGCCTGACTGTAGAGGAATGGCTGGGGCACAAGGTGCTGCGCCCCAGGGAACCACAAGCTGTTCTGGCTAGCCGAATACTGGCGCGCCGACGAACTGGTAGGCGGAGAGCAGGACCAAACTGGAGACGACCTGCACCTCCTCGTTGCCCTTGAAGTAGCCCAGCAAACCCATCGCGCCCTCGGTATTGCTGGTGGATGCCTGATAGGCAACGCGCAGGGTCGGCTTACGCTTGACCTGCACTTCGTAGCGTGATTGGATCGTTTTGGTGCCAAGCAGCAGACCAGGCTTGAATCCGCTTTGCTGGGGCAGGCTGCGGTGTACCACCAGACGGCCCATCTTGCGGCCGTAAATATTGCCATAGACCCAACCGGTCTTATCAAGGTCCTTTAACTCGTTGATGATTCCGCCTGCGCCGAAGCTCCCTAGCGGCGTTTCATCTGGGCGTTCGACCTTGTATTCCAGGAAGGCATCGCCCTTACGCGGCAGCAGCAGCACAATCGGAAATTTCTCCCCGCGCGCCTGGTAGAGGGGGGTCGGTTTATCGAAGATCGTGTTGAGGTTGATCTGCGCATAGAAGAGGCTCTGCTTCATCTTGTCGCGGATTTCGATTTCGGGGTCGCCACCCAATAGGGGGCGCTTTACGTCAATGTGAAGGGGGTAGAGATACATACGCCAACTCGCTTTGCCAAGTGATTCGAGTAACTGTGATTATCCTTCATTATAGACGAAAACGATGATAGGTAGAAAGTCGGTCGGGGTTTAGCGAGGGCTATCGCATCAAAATGAAATCTAAAGAGTTTGCTAAGGACTTGGCGCTGTTGTCTTCATCAGTGAGCGTTAGGCAGCCAAAACTGGCTGGGTTGGGGGTGCAAGACTCGAGTCAAGCAGCGCGAAAGTGGCTTGAAACGGTAAAGACAATTTGATGCGATGGCGCTGGGGTTTGGTCGCTAGACTTTGCCCTGATCCTTGAGAGCCAGACGGGCGCGGGGTACGTCGAGATCAAGCAGCGTGTCGAGCGCGGCATGGCGTACTGCGCTGAAGGGGTCTTTGAGGAGGCCCAGCAGGGCGGCCAAGGCCTCATCGATGTCGCGGTCATCACGATACAAGCGGGAGATATGCAGACCAAGCGACTCTGCAACGGCGGCTCGCACAACCTCGTCTTGATCGCTCGCCAGCTCGATCAGGTGATTGACGGCAATCGGTGCATCCAGTTGACCGAGAGCCCAGGCAGCGGTGGCACGCACCGCCGGATTCTCATCACTCAGCGTATCGATCAAACGCATAGTGGCCCGTCGATCGCCCAGGCGGCCTAAAATCCAGGCCGCATCGCGCCGCGCATACCACTCTGGGGCATCTAATCCCTTGCGCAGCAAGCTGCCCAAGACCAGGTCGGAAGGTGCATCGGAGATAATCGCTGCGATCACCTGGCGGGGGCGGCGCGGTAAGGCGCGCAAAGTGCCAACCAGGGCACGATAGGCCACTTTGGTGCGAGGATCATCTAAGGGGAGCCGGTCGACAACGGCTTTCAGGCTGGCTTCTGCCGCCGATCGGATTTTGTGGTCGCCATCGTCCAGCACATGGACCAGCGCGGCTAGCGATTCATACAGACCAATGCGGGCCAGGATGGTCACGGCGCGCTCCCGCTGCGACGGGGTGAAGCCCCCGCGCCCAGTGCCCATCTGGCGGCGGGCACTGGCTGGGATCAGCGCGCTGAGTTCGGCGGCGTAGATGTCTGATTGGCCGAACTCCTCAATGGCCTCCAGGATAGCGGTCTGGCGCGGGCCAGGGTCGCTGTTGAGCAGTGCTTTCATCCGCTCCGGATCGGCTTTAGCGCGGCGCGAACCGCCCAGCAGTGGCTCGAATCCGCTGATGCCGGGCCGCTCGCCTGGGCCGAGGCCTGGTTCGCGTCCGGAGGAGGGTTGTTGGGAAGGACTTTGTCCGGTCATGGGTGTGAGTATAACATGCGCCAGCGGACGATCAGCAGGAATTGGCCTAGTCGCCTCTTTCAAGGCAAGGTTAGGTTGGTTACTATAGAGAGAAAGGGTGAGAGAAGGCACTCACAGAGGGGGTCTTTGTGCTTCGTCGTCAATCTGTTTTGCACCGATTGATCTTGCTGCTGCTCTGCCTGCTGCTCTGCCAGTGGCTCTTCCCGCCGTCGGTGGCGCGGGCTGCTATCATCGCCGTTACAGTCGATGGCAGCGGCTTCAGCGATGTTGGCGATCCCACCCCTGACGGCATTTGTGACACCCAGAACACATTCGCTCCTATTGGGTTTGTGACCCTTAACGACGCTATCTGCTATGCCAACAACAACGGTGCAGCAGATACTATTGACCTGTCGTTTCTAGGTTCCGTCATGCTGGATACAACCGTTGATTCCACTGATGGGCGCAATGGAACCTTCTCAATCACCTCAGACATCACAATAGTTAATGGATTTGTCTGGCGCAATCCTTTTGCTGGTTGCCTTCCTGCGTCAACGAACCCAGGCCAATTCCGACTGTTCCATGTTGGGCCCGGCGGCTCACTGTCGCTAAACAGTGTTGACCTGTGGCTTGGCTGCGCCAATGATGACACCAATCCAGTAAACGATCATGGGGGGGCTATTTTCAGCGATGGAGGATCGCTGACCCTTCAGGGTGTTTCGATTATCGATAGCGTTGCCTTTGGCGATGGAGGGGCCATTTATATACAGGACTCAGCCGGCGTAAACCCGCTTATTAGGCTCGACAACGTCACCATTGAGGGTAATTATGCCGACATGAATGGGGGCGGGATGGCATTGGGCAATCCGTTAATCTTTATGCCACAAGGCAGGGTGCAAATCACCAATACGACTTTCGCGAACAACTCGGCAGGCGGGGTTGGGTTACCCCCGACTGGTTTCGGTGGAGGTCTTTATGTGATTAGTGCGCAGGCGTTCACGGCCGCTAACCTGACAGTGAGTGATAACTTCGCATCTACCAGCGGTGGTGGCCTGCTGATCCTGGGTGGTACTGTAACAATCTTCAATGGAACCATTGCCGACAACAATAGTTCTTCAGGCACAGGTGGGATCGAGATTTCTACAGTTCCAGGAAATATCCTGTTGACCAACGTATTGGCCACACGCAACGGAACAGCCAATTGCGAGTTCTCCGGCACAACGCCTGTCGGGACGGCCAACTACACGGACTCTTGGGAACCGAACTGCACGACGTTCAATGCTGTCCTGAATCCCTTTTTTGATGTAGACACCCTGAGCGACAATGGTGGGCTAACCGAAACGATGGCACTCTGGCCTTCGCTAGCCAATCCATTGATAGGCAGCGGAGATGGCGCTGCATGCATGGTAGCCTTTCCGGCTGGCGCGTCGGGTTTCGACCAACGTGGGGTTCCGCGGGGGCTCGGCGGCGGCGTGTGTGACATTGGCGCCTATGAACTTGATCGACGCGCCGACCTGGCCATCAGCCTGGCAGCCGCCCAGGACCCGGTTGCCCAGGGGGCGGCCACCGTCCTATTCGTTTATATTGATGGTGTTACCGGGGCAGGTCAGTGGGGTAGACCCATCACCTTAAGCGGGACGCTCTCGAACGGTACGGTCACAAGCGTCATCCCTGGGGGAGATTGGTCTTGCGCGCCAGCCCCGTTGATCGACTGCACTTACATCAGCGATGATTTTCTATCTGGGCTGGGTGGCAACACCGGGCTAAGCATTGGCGTCACGGCGCCTAACCTCAACACCACCATGACGCTTAGCGCAGGCTTCACCACTGCCCCTTCCACAGACCCGAACCTGGCCAACAACGCGACCTCGCTCAATGTGCAGGTGCTCAGCAATCCACCTCCCATCCCCAGCGATACGCCGACACCTACCCAAACACCAGCAGCAACCACCAGTGCCACAGTGACAGCGACTGCCAGCCCGACTTTTACCGTGGTTCCGCCCACCAATACGTCCCTACCACCGTCACCACAGCCACCGACTGATGTGCCCGCAACCAGCGGCCCGACGCCACCCTTCCCAGGGACCAGCCCGACAATCACCCTGACGCCAACATCCTTTGTTTTCTTCAACCCGACCTCAACGCCACGTGCGAC
>JAADYZ010000547.1 GCA_010092775.1 Chloroflexota bacterium | reverse complement strand
TAGACGGTGTCGGCTCTGTCTGTTGTGTATTTGATTAAGGCCAGGCGCAGGTCGTCGTTGGTGTCGTCGTAGTATCTGATGACCGGGTTGCCGCTGGCATCCAGCACCAGGGAGGGGGACTCGCGATTGAAGAAGTCTACATCCGTCAAGGTGGGGCTGCTGCAGGTCGGGTCGTCGCACAGCGCTAGCCGTAGGACGCCGCCGGCAATGTAACTGATGACCGGGTTGCCGCTGCTATCCAGCACCAGGGAAGGGGAGGCACCTCCTAAACTGTCGACCGTGGTGAGAGTCGGGCTGCTGCAAGTCGGATCGTTACACACGGCCAGCCGCAGGTCGCTATTACCGGGGTCAAAGTAACCGATAACGGGGTTGCCACTGCCATCCAGTGCAAGCGACGATTGGAAGCCGGTGTTGCTGGTGTTGTCGACGGTGGTTAAGGTGAGGTTGCCGCAGATAGGATCGTTACAAACCGCCAGCAACAGACTGTCACTTTTGGTATAGCTGATGACTGGGTTGCCACTGGCATCCAGTGCCAACGATGTCTCGCCGGCCCCGGCGCTGTCGACGGTGATCAGGGTCGGCGCGGCGCTGGCCGCCTGCGGCAGCAGCAGCGCAATCATGAGGAGCAGTGCGGTCAAAGACACATAGCGTGTGATTGGTTTCATTGTTTTCTCCTATCGGTAGGGGAAGTTAAGCGGTGCAGACCGCCGCAGATTATACAAAGATTCAGACTTTTCAGTTAATGATTCCGCCCCGACCAAGGCGACCGGGGCGGAGAAGCTGCAATCTATTCGTTCAGGCGCGTGGGCATATCAGGGATTGGTCTGCGTCAGGCCGACGTTGTCGATGCCGCCGAAGCCCGTCCCACCGCGAATGCGCCAGCCCATGAAGACGTGTAGAGCTCCCTTCCGATGGGGATAGAGCTAATCGATTAGCAGGCGTATTGCGACCTCGCGGTCTGTAACAGGGTAGGCTTTCTCGGCGGGGCTGAACAGGAACTCGGGTTCCTCGATGGACTGCGCTTGTTCTTTGACAAGCGGGGTGATGTCTTCGATGTGGCGAATCCATTCGCTGGCAAAGCGGCGCAAGGTCCCAGCACCCAATCCGAGTTGAATGGCACGGCGCTCCAGTTTGTCGCCGCGCGGCGTTCGGTCTGGGTCCCATTGCAACCGTACTTCAGAGGACTTGAGCATCGCCTGCCAGGCCGCCTGAGAGGGGTAGAGTTCGGGCACGAATTTAGCGTGGACGGCATCGGCGAGGATTCGATCGAAACCAGAACGATCGATCCAGATCGCCAGCACATGCTCTTGATCCGCTTTCGCTGCCCACCCCGAGCGATACATCATCCACATGAAGTTGGTTTTGATCCAGCTCATGCGATCAAAGCGAAAGCCACCGCCGCCTAATTTGCCATCAGCGACGGCAGCCCGCGCGATCGATTTGCGATAAGCCTGATAGACGACGATCGTCTCATCATCATATTGGGCCAGAATCACACGCCCGCGCTTGGGCCACAATTCGGTCTGACCGAGATAGGGTTTGAGTTTGAGACGACCGCCCGCATGAAACATAACGATCGCTTTAGTTGAAGATGACCTGGACTGACAGCATGGTACTACCGGGGATATCGTAAGCTTGCTGCAACGTGAGCAAGAGCAGCTCAACGGCCTTGCGACGTGTATCGTCGTCATGCGCCTGGACTTCTTGCACATAGTTGGGCTGAGATTGACGTTGACCAGCGCTCGGCAGCGACCATCCCAGGTCGATCAACTGCTGCTGCTGCGCCGACGATAGCTGCATATCCTGGGAGATAAAGTCATTGCTGACCGCTTCTAACCACAAATCTGGCTGTTGGCTGATGGCGGCAACCTGCACATAGATGTTGTGCTCCTGATTGGCGACCAACACCAGCGCACCACCAGCGCCCTCCGTCTGGATGCGTGCGAGCAGGCTGACCAGCTGCTCAATGTCGTGCATCGGAACATCGAGCGCATCGGGCGGTGGCGATCCGCGACGGGCTTTGCCCTTTTTCTTGCCGAACAACATAGGGTTACTCCTTTGGATGGCTCCCCACTGCTGTTTCATTATATCATGCCCGGTGAGCAACCTGGGCCTCATCGCTTTCCTTCAAGATAGGCAGCCAGATGCTGAAGGTACTGCCCCGCCCCAACTGGCTAGACAGAGTCAGTTTGCCGTTGTGCTGGTCAATCACCTGCCGAGCAATTGACAAGCCTAAGCCAATGCCGGCCTGGTACGTGTCTTGCGCAGCCGCCCCGCGATAGAAGCGCTCGAAGACCTGTGGCTGCTCCTCCTCTGAGATGCCAGGGCCAGAATCCTGAACAGCGACCACCGCCCAAAGCGTCTCACCCAGTTCCTTGCGTGCCAGGCTGACGATAATGCGCCCTGGCGCTGGCGTATAGTGCACAGCATTGGCGATCAGGACACCAATCGCCCGCTCAATCTGATAGCGATCCGCGTGAACGACGAAGCGCCCCGGCTCAATCGCGGTGCTGACCTCCAGCCCGCTGTTGTCAATCATCACCGCGCGATCGGTCAGCAGGTCGTTGACAATGCGCGACAGGTCCGTTGGGACTTTGTTTGCCTGCGCTAGACGCGCTTCCATCTGAGAGATCGACAGCAGGTTTTCGACCAGCGTTTCCATGCGCGTGGTCTCGCGCTTCAGCCGCTCGACATAGGTCTCAACACGTGCGGGGTACAGCTCAAGCAAGCGGTGATACAGGCGCAGGCTGGCCACTGGGGTACGCAGTTCGTGTGAGATGTTGCTGACAAACTCGTCTTTCACGCGGCCGAGTTCCTTCAAGCGTTCATTGGCCAAGCGCAAATCATCGGCTAGGATCTCTAATTCGACGGTGCGCTGACGCACCCGCTCCTCCAGGGCTTGATTGCTGGCCTCAAGCTGCTGCTTCAAATCCAACACATCGCGCAGAATCGCACTTTCGAGGGTAAGAATTTCGGCGACAAAGTGGGTAACGACATTGGGGTCCGGCTCACCCAGCGGATAGCGTAGACGCGCTTCACGCAGCTGTTCAAGTACGTCTGGCAGATGGTACTGCTGCAAAACACGCTCGACCTCATCAATCGCCAAGCCGATGATGTCAGGCTGAAAACTCCAGATCGTCTCGAACTCTCGCAGTCCTTCAGCCTCTACATCAATCAGGTTATCCAGCCCGCACAGTACGACTGAAAAGCGCTCCGATAATATCAAGACAAACCACTCTTGGCGCAGCTTGTCGTCGGGTTCTAAGGTTACTTGGAGCAAGGTGTTTTCGCTGTCTGGAGGCAAGGGTTTACCCGCAAAGATCGTGATCTGTTTGGCCACCTTCGCCAGCTCACGATAGCGGGCGGTCTCCTGCTTCCAGTAGGTTGACTCTTGGAAACCGGTGAACATCAGCGCTGGGATAGCATTCCGCAAGACCACATCTTCCATTGCATGGGACATATGCACCAGAGTCGCCTTGGTGGCTTTGATCGACTGAACCTGATCGCCTACTACCGCTTTAATGTGCTGGAACAATGAGAAGCTCATGAGTGGCTCGCTGGATTAGAGGTCAGGATGATCAACGTGAAACCCCGGCAGTCAGCAGGTGCTGGCTTGACCTTTGGAAACCCATTGTAAACGCTTGGTCATCCAGTTGGCAATGGGCGCGATTACTGAGTGCTTGAACGGATTCAGCCAGTCGCCCCGCCATCAGCGCATAAATCGGTCAGGGCAGGGTATAATCGCCGCCATGATCGACTTCATCCGTGATGTGTGGCAGTTTGCTACCCAACAGGCCAACCACCCGGTCTATCAGCGGGAGCTGGCAGGATGGTCCTATTTTGGGGCGTGGCGCGGCCTGCGCCGAGGCTGTTTCCCCATTCTGCTCGCTCTGACTGCCGCCGTCGCTGGCTGCTGTGCCCTCCCCTTTCTTCCAGCTTTGCTTGACCCTAGCACTTCGGCCCCAATCAGCATTTTCTTGCTGCTGATCTTGGGAGGCGTTTTCATCGCTGAGAGAATCATCACCAGCCTGGTGACGCTGCTGGCGACAGGTGTTGGGTCGGCAACCGTTAGCTCAGAAATTGAGGCACAGTCCTTCGCATCGCTGCGCCTGACGCCCATCCCCGAACGCCACATTGTACTGGCCAAGTGGAGCGCAACCGTACGCCAGATGCGCC
>JAADYZ010000546.1 GCA_010092775.1 Chloroflexota bacterium | reverse complement strand
GGTCACGCGGCGCTTGCCACCGATCAAATTGCGACTGGTCTCACGTTTGGTCAGTTTCCGATCCACCCGAATGCGGTCATCGCCCCCGAGCTGCACCTCAAATTCCTCGTTTGGCGCGATCAACCCCAGGTTACTGCGACCGACAAAGTCTGCCCCATGAAAGACCGAAGCATCACCAGGCATCAAGGTGGTGCCGCTGGTGTTGGTAATCAGCGCCCGCAGGTAGGCTTCTTCAGCCAACTTGGGCACGCAGAGATAGTCGAGTTGAGTCTCCACGTCAGCGGCCAGAATGGTCACTTTGCGCGGCTGGCCATCGGCCACGACCGGCAAGGCGTTGGCACTGGTATAGGTCAGGGCCATCCCACTGCGCTGGACTTCTGCCTGTGCTACTTCCATCGGCGGTGGTGCTTGCGGCGCCGGGGCTGGGGCACCCGCAGCAGTGTCTTCGAAGACGGCGAATTCCATCAGGGCATCCTCATTGGCCGATGATGCCGAGCGCCCCATCATGGCCGCTCGTTTCGGCATGGGTGGGTGATAGGGTTGAATAAACCAAGGGCTCAACTCAGGAAGATCACCGCTGCGTGAGGGTTGGGCTGTCGAGAGCGTCAGGGCAAGTTCCGGCCAGTCTTCCCCGGTGCGCTGCCTGATGCTCGCCAGGTAGGTCAGGTTCAACTGGTCGCCTTCCAAACGCAGGTCGTACTGCGGCAGCCACTCAGCACGGCCCACCAGATAGCTGATCTCAAGGGTCAATTCCGCCTCTGCATCCACCTCGACCGTAACCTCTACCACGTAGACTTTGCGCCCCGACCCATGGCGCAGTTTGTCCAACTCATGCCGAAAGGACTCAACGACCTTATCGAGTTCTTCACGCAGTCGCCCCACCTCATACAGTTCGTCGTAAGCCTGACGCAGCTCCGTCTTGATGAAGTCGTTGAAGGCTGTTACGCCGTTTAGCGGCGTGCGCCCCTTGGCGATTCCCTCAGCGAACTCCTCCACACTATCCCTAGCCAAGCCCTTTAGACGCTCAACCTGATCTTGATGAACCTGGTATAGATCGGCCAAGGCCGTTTGCTCACCAGTGAGCGCGTCGAGCTGCTCTTCCAGTTCAGCAACCTGTTCATGAGAGGATTGGGTGAGCAGTTCCGAGCGCACGTCTACGCTGATAATGCGCATACCGAGGCCCCGCCCAGCGGCCCTTACCGAATGCTGATCCATCCAGGCGGGTAGACTGCCGACCGAAAGCGTATGCAGACCCGCAGCAAGGGTCAGGCTGCCCTGACGTTCAATCCGCGCTTGATCGCGGTAAACCGTGACCGCATGGATGACGGTATCAACAGATTGAGTCACGAAGGTGTCCCTTCAGATGATAGGATGGTTAAGAATTGTTCTCGGTCAGGCTTGCTCAGCTTCTTCGCGCTCAGCTTCAGGATCGTCTGACTGCGTCGCGGCGGCTGTTCACCTGCGCGTTCCAAGAGCCAATCCCGTCCAAGATCATAATGGCGGCGCATGACTTCACGAATGGCCCAATCGACCGCCTTGCGTACATAATCAGCTTCATCCATGAGCAAAGTGTAGCACATGGCCAATGCCCGTCGATCCAGGCTCAGAGCGACCTCGTTGGCAAATGACGCACGACGCAGATACGTTGTTGAGACCAACGCTGCCCGCCGTACCCACTGATTGTCATCGTACAACCAGGCTTCGAGTTGATCCATGTAATTGGGGTCTAAGGCAAGCGCGTAGCCTAGCAGGGTGCTGCACAACTGATCGCAATGATCCCAGGTAACCACATCGTGTAGGAACTGGAGGCCAATTTCCCAGGCGTCGGCGGCGTTAAGTTTGAGGGCCTCCAGCGTAAACAAGGCAACAAGCCGATGCTCGCGCGTGCCTCGAGGCCAACTGCCCAGCGCTATAGAACGCACCAGGTGGGGGTCCTCTTTGTAGGTCTCGGCGATCACCTTGCCAATCGCGCGCAGCAGCGGAACGCGCACACCATAAGCCCGATCAAGACCCGGCATGAACTGCTTGACCCCCTGTTCATCCTCCTGATTCCCCAAGGCGATCAGCCCCCGTGTAATCGCTTCAACCACCAGAGCGGGTGGCCCACCCTCAGGGAGATCGGGCAGGGTATCTAGTACGGTCTGTTTAGGAGATGCCATAGCTGTGGGCTCCATTGGTTGAAGTCAATCCCATCGCCATTGTACAACGCGCGGAGAATTGGGCAAGTCGGCTGGCACATCAAAACAGGGGCTTCACCTCGCGCGTGAAGCCCCTGTCAGGTGTCGATGGCCCATTACAAGCTTTGCAGGTAGATTACCGTGACGCCGTTGCCGCCTTCGTTTTCGGGGGCGGCCTTGAAGTCTGCAACGAGGTCGTGGCGCATCAGCATATCGCGGATCGCCTTACGCAGCTTACCGGTTCCATGCCCATGGACAATTCGAACCCAGGGCAGCTCCGCCAGATAAGCTTGATCAAGGTAGTCGTCCGCGGCTTCGAGCGCCTCTTCGACCGTGTAGCCGATCAGATTGAGTTCGAGGCCAGGGCTGGCAGCAGCGGACACTCGCACA
This sequence comes from Chloroflexota bacterium, assembly GCA_010092775.1. Taxonomy (GTDB): domain Bacteria; phylum Chloroflexota; class Anaerolineae; order Aggregatilineales; family UBA3940; genus TC-71. Next base: position 3,085 of record JAADYZ010000546.1, on the reverse strand, counting down.
TGGGTCTGATAGTTGTCATCTCCGACCGGAGGCGCATCACGCAGGGGACGCCACTCCAGGTCATCGGCGTCGACGCGCACGCGCAGTTGGCCGACCTGCACTTCGACATCATCGCCGCTGTGCATCGCCACGATTTCGCCTTCCGAGCGCAAGGTTTGGACGAAAACCTGATCGCCCACTTGGAGAGCACGCACTGGGCTGGAGGGGAGTGTCTCGACCTCTGCTACTGGGGCACGGGCTGGCGTTTCGGCCACCAGGTCTGCCAGCGCGTCGATTTCGCTCTGCACCTCCTTCAACTCGCTGGAGGGGGCCGGTGTTGCTGTGGTGGCTTGCCTGATCTGAGGGGGAGGCGCTTGCACCTCTCGCAGCCGCTTTCTGAGTTCTCGAGCTTCTCGTTGTACAGCGTCCAGTTCGGCGCGCGCCTCGCGTCGTGCATCCTCGATGATTCGCTCGCGCTCGCGGTCGATCCCATAAAGGCGATCACGCAATTGTTCGCGCAGCGCGTTGACTTCCGCCTCGGCGGTCTCAAGACGCTCCTGCGTCTGGCGGATTTCATCACGTGAGCGATGGATCTCGTCCAGCAGATCATCCGCTTGCAAATCATCCTGACCGACAAAACTGCGCGCCTCATTGATGATCGGCATGGGCAGGCCCAAACGGGTCGCAATCGACAGCGCATTGGAGCGCCCTGGCAAGCCGATAATCAGACGGTAGGTCGGTGACAGCGTTTCTACGTTGAATTCGACGCTGGCATTGCGCACACCGGGTGTGCTATGCGCGAACAGCTTCAGATCTGGATAGTGGGTGGCGACCATCGTGGTGGCGCCCTGCCGCTGTAAATCCAGCAGGATGGCCCGCGCGATGGCGGCTCCTTCAGTCGGATCGGTACCTGACCCCAACTCATCCATGATCACCAACGAACGATCATCCACTTTCTCAAGAATGCGGATGATATGCGTCAGATGGGCCGAGAAGGTACTCAACGATTGCTCAATGCTCTGCTCGTCGCCAATATCCGCATAGATTGACTCAAACACGGTGATGACCGACTCTTCGCTGGCAGGGATGTGCAGGCCACATTGCGCCATCAAAGTCAGCAGGCCGACCGTCTTCAGGGAAACGGTCTTCCCACCGGTGTTGGGTCCGGTGACCACCAACATGCTGACATCATCGTCCATCTCCACATCGATCGGCACCACTTCGTCCGGGTCGATTAGTGGATGGCGAGCATTGTAGAGGTTGAGGGTGCTGCCCGGAAAGCGAGTTCGATCGAAGTCTACCAGTTTCGGGGCGGTGGCACGCAGGGCAGCCGCAAACTTGGCTTTCGCAAACGCAGAATCCAGCGCAGCAAGCGCCTCCACCGACCAATAAATCGGGTCGGCTTCGTCCGCCACTAGCGCGGTGATACGCGCCATGATACGCCGAATTTCTTCCTGCTCATCGAGTTCAAGCTCGCGAATGCGATTGTTGATCTCAACCGTCGCCAACGGCTCAATGAACAAGGTCGCTCCGCTAGCCGATTGATCGTGCACCACACCTTTGATGCGCCCGCGCGACCCCGCCTTGATCGGGATGACGTAGCGCCCGTTGCGCGTGGTGATCAGTGCTTCCTGCAAATGAGCGGCGTTTTCACTGCTGCTCACGATCGATTGCAGCTTGCTTTGCAGGCGATTGTGCTGGATGCGCAGTTCGCGCCGAATCTCATTCAGCTTAGGGCTGGCCGTATCGCGAATCTGTCCGTGATCGTCGATGATGCTGTCGATCTCTCGAATCAGATGACGTCCCTCGTACAGGCTGTAGGCGATTTCGCTCAATCGGGGCAGCCGTCGATCGAACTTCTGGATGATCCGCTTCAGGTTGATCGACGCTTCAATCGTTGCTTTCAGTTCCATCAGATGGCCAGTGGTCAGCGGGATGTCGCGCTGTGCTGAGCGTACCATGCCGCGCACATCGCGTGCGCCGCCAACTGTCGCTGAAGCTCGTTCCTCGAGCAGAATGCGCGCCTCGCCGGTTTCCTCCTGCCGACGTCGAGCCTCCCTTAGATCGGGGGTAGGCCGCAGACTACGCAGCACAGAGTCGCTGGCAGAGAAGGCGGCGTAACCGGCCAGTTGATCCAGGATTTTGTTCAGTTCTAGTACTTCGAAAGTCCGCTCGTTCATACCTTGTTTCTATGGTTATTGTTCCGTTAAGTCATCAAACGGCACCGTCATGCCCATGATGTTCCAACCGGCATCCACATAGACAATCTCGCCAGTCACATGCTTGGACCAGTCCGAACAGAGCCAAACGGCAGTATGGCCCACATCCTCCTGCGTCACCACAGTGCGCAGCGGTGCGACCTTTTCATGATAGCTCAACATCCGCCGGAAGCCGCTAATCCCCGACGCAGCCAGCGTTTTGATCGGCCCTGCCGAGATGGCATTCACGCGGATTCCTTTCGGCCCCAGGTCATGGGCCAGGTAACGCACACTGGCGTCGAGGGCTGCCTTCGCTACCCCCATCACATTGTAGTGTGGCATGACCGCGACACCACCGTGATAAGTCATGGTCATGATAGCACCGCCCGATGACATCAGGGGTTCAGCCCGCTGTGCCACTGCCACAAGTGAGTAGGCACTGATTTCCAGGGTGCGCGCGAAGTTTTCACGTTTCGTATCCACATAGCGGCCCATCAGGTCTTCGCGATCCGCATAGGCGACCGCATGAACCAGAATATCGAGCTGACCATGCAGCTCCTTGAAGCGATCGAAAACGCGGTCGAGGGCGGCATCATCCGTGACGTCACACTCCTCAATCAGCTTTGCACCGACGCTCTCAGCCAGCGGGCGTACCCGTTTTTCAAGCTGTGGGATCGCATAGCTAAAGGCCAGGTTCGCGCCTTGCGCATGCATGGCTTGCGCAATTCCCCAGGCAATCGAGTTTTTGTTCGCAACACCGAAGATCAAGGCGTTCTTGCCTTCGAGTAAGGTCATCTTTTCCAGTCCTTTCCGATTGAGAAGCGGCTAGTTGGCGGCGCGTTTACTTTGAGACGTATGGGCTGCTGCTGTCCCAGAAACGCCAAGCGATGCTCTGCCAGGGCTCGGCG
>JAADYZ010000545.1 GCA_010092775.1 Chloroflexota bacterium | reverse complement strand
TTCGCCTGACAGATACACATGGCGAATAGCGACTCTTCCAAAGAGAAGCAGGCTTTCGATCCCGGTGATAGCCCTGGTCACATTGCGGAGCGGGCCGCCGATCAGCTTAAGCAGCGGCCTGGTGTGGAAAGCGCCGTTGCGGATGGCAGGGGCCGCCGGATGATGGTGGTGTATGATCGAAAAACAGCCACTCTGGAAGCGAGCATCGCCAGAATCGATGAGGTCCAGACTCCCTGAGCCAAGCAGCACAGGGGTAAAGTTAAACACGCGCTCACCACTTGGTAGCGCGTGTTTTTGTCATGCTGGCACAGAGGTTAGGAGACTGAAGGCTCCATATCACGGAGGGCAATCAAACCTACTGCCGCAACACCGATATATGTAGCAAGCACAATAGGGTTCCAGGCATTGAACAGCAGCGCTGCCACTTGGTAACTCACCCCCAGTGCGATGTACCCCCAGACAGCCCAGCGCTTCTTCATCCAGCCGGCAATGGAGAACAGCACCCCAACCCCAGCCAATGTGGCGACAAGCGCCGCCCGCACCGGATTCAGCGGGTTTCCATCCGACAGCCCCACGGCTGCGAAGGTCAGGAAGGGCACCACCCATGCCGAGTTCGCAAACGCCGTCACCGCAAAAGCAGCGATTGGCAGCGTGCGCCCGGTGGGTGTTTCCTTTGAGGGGCGTGTCTGTTCAACGAGGTCAGCTTCCTTGAGCGGTTGTACAAGGGGGTCATTGTCGCGGTCTGCTGTTTCTTGACTCATAGGTGGATGGCACCTCCATCGGCTGGTTGCTTACGTAGTAGTCTGTGACTGGCTTGGCTGACGGTCTTATTCTTCCTGAGCGCGGTCACGCATCAGCTTGATACGGTCATGGGCTGCCACGATGCCTTCGTAATGACGGGTTACCAGTGCACGAACTTCGGGGGGCATCTCGTCTTCAAGAGCTTCCTCATAGCGGCTCTTAATGTAATCTTCACCGCGTTCGGCTTCGGCCAGCACAGCATAGCGATCGTCATTAGCGGAAAGTGCAGAACGCACATTCATCCATGTTTGGTGAAGGGCAGCGGCCATCTTCATCCCTGCGGATTCATTGACCTGCCCCCCGCGACTGGTGATCTCTCGGGCCAGCTCGCTAGCGAAAGCCTCACGCTGCTCAGCCATGGCGGAGAATGTCTCCGCGCCCCATGCATTGTCAGGTAGATCCTCGATAGCTTCGCGGAAGCCATCTGCGCTGACACGTGTTATGGAATAGAGCATTTGCAGAGTATCGAGAAAACTGTTGTCAGTCATAGGGTTGTCTCCAGGTGGGTATCGTGCGAATTCACCTTGGAGTCTAATGGCTGCCCATATACATAGTGTCAATGCAGCATAAAATGCGTTTATGATCGCTGGTTTGGGTGGGCTGTAGGCAAGCGAAACCAGACATGGGCGCCATCGGTGTAGTCATCATCAATCCCAATGCTGCCACCCTGAGCCTCCACGATGCCCCTGCAAATCGCCATGCCCAAGCCGAAACCACCAATGGGCAGCTTCTGAGACGCCTCAGAACGATGGAAAGCATCGAAGACATATGGACGCTCTTCCAGGGGTATGCCTGGCCCCTGGTCAATGATTGAGAACTGAACCTGCTTGCCATGCATCGTCGTCACGACGGCAATCGTTGAGCCAGGAGGAGAATATTTGGCTGCATTATGAACCAGGTTGACAATCACCTGTACCGTCCTCTGTAGATCACAGACGATGGGCGGCAGATCCTCCGGTACTTCCACTGAGAGGACATGCTCTTTCGTCAAGCGACTCACACTCGTGGAAGCTGCCTCAAGAAGCTCCTGCACGTCGCATTCACTGCTGCTTATCTTCAGCATACCAGCTTCAAGAGCGCTCATATCGAGAATCTGACCAACAAGGTCTTCAAGTATAATGGCTTCATCACGGATGTTCTCAATAAAATCTTCTTGCTCTTCAGGTTGCCATACCACGTCTTTGGCAAGCAGTGTCTCAGCAAACCCCACTATAGAGGTTAATGGGGTTCGTAGTTCGTGGCTGATCATGGCAAGGAACTTTAGCTTTAGCTGATTTGCTTCTTCCGCATGCGCCAGAGCCTGACGCAGCTCGGCAGTTCTGGCTGCTATCTTCTCTTCAAGCTGGTCGTTTTGCCGCTGCAGCTGCGCTTGCGCTTCGATCCGTTCTGTTACATCAGCAATAGATACTAAAAAGAGGGTTGAGTCACCATCAGGTGAAACAGCGAGTACCTGGCCCACAAATTCGCTGTCGTCTGTTCTACGGAAGCGAATCAGGGCGTCTTGACGAAGGCCTTGAACAAGGCTCCGTCTAAACTTGAAGTAGTCGTCCTGAGACTCAGGTGCAACGTAGATAGACAGCGGTTTATTCTGGAGGTCACTGCGCTCTATCCTCAACATTGTGGACAATGTGAGGTTGGCGCGACGTATCACGCCCTTTGCATTCAAGCTGACGAACCCTAGAGGCGCAAAATCGAACAGATCACTGTACTCATCCCTCGACCGCTCTAGCTCGCTCTGGGTTGACCGAAGTTCTTCGTTCTGTATCTCAAGTTCTAGTTGGTGCGTTTGCAACTCATGCAGCAACGCAAGATACTCTTGGGTCTCAGAACTGTCTCTGCTTGAACTCTGTGACTTGAGTCTTCTTTCCGCTTCTTTTCTCAATCTTTCGAACTTATTATCTGAGTCTGTCATGGCATCCACCACTGCTGCGCCATCTCTTTTCTCGTTCCATCCATATCTAGGTAGTCGGGTGAGATTATCTCCACCGGGGTGAATATGGGGGAGTATGCAGTCTAAAGTGCGAGGTATGCCACAACAAACACAGCAACCCACACGCCCACCCCTGACCACTTTAGCATGCGTGAACCCAGCGTGCGACTATCACGCGAAGGCAGGTCAGGGCAACCTCATCGTGCGAAAAACATACGACAAAGACCAGATCCACTCCCTGCGCTGTCGGGAGTGTCGAGCCGAGTTCAGCGAACGCAAAGGCACGGCCTTGTGGAACACCAAGATAGCAGAAGAAAAGGCGATCCAAGTGGCCAAACACCTGAATGAGGGCTGCAGCCAGGCCAGCACCACGCGCCTGGCCGGGTCGTCGCGCCATGCCTGGGTCCACTTCTGGCAGGCATTGGAGAGCAAGTCTTCCATATTAGGCCAATCCGCCCAGGCACCACGTGAGCGCTGGAGCATTTCCTGCAAGGCGGCATCCGTTGTGCTGGGTGTCAAGGCTACGACCTCAATTTCCTGGCCCTCTTCGAGGTCAGGCACAGAACCAATCGGTGTGAAGCGTCCATTCTCGTAGCGCAGTCTCAGGGTTGCCATGGGAGGCCCTCTCTTGACTTTTCTCCATCAACAGCCACAAAATCATGGTGTCAGTTCGGCTCTTTGTGACACTAAAAGGATCCCAGCACCTTAGTTTCGACATAGGAGGCACAGATGTATGGTAAGGTTGAGCAGGATCAAATTGAAGGGGCGCCAGTTGCAGATCATGCAGGCTCCCCAGAATTGTCCAGCTCACAGCGAAGAATGCTTAAAGCGGTTTTTCTGGTTGTTTATGGG
>JAADYZ010000544.1 GCA_010092775.1 Chloroflexota bacterium | reverse complement strand
TAGGAGGCACTGTTGCCCCCGAGCCCCATGCCACTCAGGGCGGGTGCATAAAATGATATACTGCCAGGGGAGGCCGTAATCATACTATTGGATACCGTCAGGGTACCAGACAGAGGTGCTGCAGGCACGTTGGCGTTCACTGTGAGCAGAGCCTCCGCTCGTGGCAGAATCGGTTGCTGAGCAGTGGCATTTAGTAGCATTGCAGGCAATGGTGGGTCTTTGGCTATCATAACATTTAATGTTGTGGCCCCACTCAAAAATCCACCTGCAAAACGATGAGATTTGGGCACGCCGAGACGTCCTAGTACCTTGACCATCTTGCGTGGAATCTTCTTGCCGAGCTTGAAACCCACTCCTTTGAGATAGGAATCAATAAAATCGATCTTTCCCGCAGCGTCCTTTGCGCCAGGAAGGGGAACCTTGGAGAAATTTTTCTTGCCAATCTTGGCTTCAGCACTCAATTCACTGACAAGATGCTCAACCTTGGCGGTTGCTTCATCTATGGACTCTTCCCAGACATCTTTTAGACTCGAGCCTTGACAATTTGCTCCTGGCCCTATAGGGTAATAATCGGGAGGAGTATCCACACTTGGACCGGAACCACCTCCGTCAGAAATATCACATGGCTTCAGTGGTAGTCGTGCCAAGATCTCCCCCAGAAACGCTAGCCCTTGTGCCGCAAAGCCATGAAAATAGCCGATCATGGCAAGCGTTAAATCTTCTAATTTGGTAAACGGCGTAAAGTAAGAGATCAGGGCAAAATGCTGACCATTTTCTAACACGTCACGAACCTCACCGTTGATCATATCCACTTGCAGCCAACCTACCATTGTGCTATCGCCTATTTGCACCGCTTGTTGCGGAACAATGATCAGGTACTGTCCCTCTTCTGCGTCGGTAAGGGTATTGGCAATACGGGCCTTTGCCTCATCGGAAATCTGGAGCTCCGTCAACTGGTCTACAGTAGTTACGTCAATACTATGCAGTGGAATATCTTGCTCTCGTACTGCTCGAAAAATAGCACTGACACTAACCGCGTTCTGCGAGAAAATGTCTTCGAGAAAGGCTGTTTCCAGTTCGCCTTCCAGGATACCACGTGTGGTGTTGAATGCCATCAAACCTTCCCAACTCTGCCCAGGATACACAACAGTGCGCACATCGTTCTTGCGGAGATCCATACTGATCAGATTTGTGTCACGAGCCTCGTCACGCTCCCAGGCAGCGAGCAGAATACGCGGTGAATCATAGTAGGGGCGAACCAGATAGGTACTCCCAACCTGTTGCAAGCCAGCGTCCGATGCGGCGGCAAACATAAGCAATTGCACTGCCTGTGAGGTGCGTGCTGCCAGACCCATATCCTGCATAGCAGCACGCACGATAGGCAAGCGAGAGGGGTCTTTCTCCTGTCCAGCCGCCAGGATAGCCTGTGCTGTATTGTAGGCTGCCTGTCCCTGCTGAACGGCTTGCAGCATATGCGGATGGAGTGCATTTATCGCATTGGTCGATACCGCAGAAGGGGCAAGGAGTGCTGTATAATTCGACTGGTCGCTGATCAGGGGCTCGTTCTCACCACCGACTTCAAAGGGCACCGTACCAGGAGTCTGACGGGCAGCATAGCCGACCCGATCAGCAATCTCGCGTTCATATGTTTCACTCTGTCCTTCGCTATCGTGTACCATAAACTCGAGCCAGACGCCGCTGACCAGATTGGTGCCAAAGGGAAAGTTCGACACCGTTTCCTGGTAACTTCCACTGTCTATGACCGTCTCACCGATGGCGAGGTGGGGGTGATAATCAATGGTTTTGACATAGAAGAGCCCCCCTTTAACGGTTTCTTCTACCAGATGATACAACGAAACTGGCTCACCGATCATCTCAACGGTGTTGAACACCGCCTCCAGAGGATAGGAGATGGGTAACCCACCGGAAGCCGTAATATCGGGAAACTCAGAATATGTTTCGACCCGCAACCGAACAGTGACTGTGTGGCGTTCTTCCGCAGGTATCTCAGCGATGCGATCGGTATTGTCGCTAGCAATGTTGTCGGGAGTAACAAATATTTCTCCAATGCTCGCGGTACGGAAAGACGGATCGAGGTTTTGCCAACCCTGCCCTGGTAGGTATGCTTCCACCCACCAGTGATCACGTGTTTCGCGCAAGAGTTCCTGATCGTTGAGTGGATCGCCACGCAGTGCATCAGCAGGCACATGCCCAATGACACCAGGGGAAGCAGGAAACATTGAAGCGAGCAACTCCTGGGCTCGTGCTTCAGTCAGGATGCCGTGGCGATAGCGAGCTGGAATGCCGCTGGCACGCAGCATTGCAATCAGCAGGCTGGATTGGTCGAGTGCATTACCTGCCCCACTCCACAGGGTGCCACGTGTGCCGCGTAACGAACCAGCATAGGACTCATAATTCAGGCTGCGTACAAATGCAAAGATATTCTGGGGACTGCCACCGATGACAGACAGGGCATCCAGCATATAAGTGTCCTGGGTATCAGCGTCCACAGTGCGAAGAAGCCACGAGCCAAAGGTGTTGGGAGCGAGGACGGCGGAGATGGTAGTTGCGGTTACGGCACGTCCGCGCAGGGTTCCCCAGACCGTCGCGCCGCTATCCAGCGCAACGAAGCTCTCGCCGGGATCGCCCACCTGTAGCTCAAGCGTCACACTGATCGTTTCACCAGGAGGAATATCGCCCAGGCTCCAGGCCGACTGTGTACCCTGCTGGTCGGGCGTGGGCTCCGCCGATATCAAGGTTGCAGCGGCAGTCAGGCTGGTTTCGAGCAACACATTGCGAATGGTATTCGGATCGTTCGCCAAATTAAAACCCTCCAATACCTGGAGGGTTTCAGTAATCGTTGCGTTTTCGGGCACCTCCGGCGCAACCAGGGGCGACAGGGTGTTATGCACCATATATGTCACCCTCAACCGATTGTTGGTGACATCCATAAAACTCGTGGCAGACTGTACCCGCGAGACCACAAGGGGTTGCTGGCTCACCTCTGGCGTAAAGGCAGTCTGGGCTTGCATGGCTCCGGCATCGAAGAGCATGCCTTCTGGTTCACCCGTATGCCCAAAGGTAACGGCATCAAGGGATTGTCCCTGGGGTGATGCGGCAAGGGCCTGCTTTGTAGCTGGATCAACGTTTAATGTATCTAACAGCGTACGTGGTTCTGCTTCAGCAGCAACCGCAACACCTGTGCCGACGAACTCGTTCCACGCTTGATAGGGTAGCGAGGTGAAGATAATCAGAATAACCAGACTCTGGGCCACGACTTTGAAAAACCGACTAGAAGCGAACGTGTTCATAGCTCCCCCCGATGTATAAAATTATTGCAGATCTACGTTATGTAACAACCGTCGTTTTACGTGCTCACGTCACAGAAGAGAGCCGCAACACCACCACTGATTGACCAATCTCTCTGTGTGAACTATTCTTTTTCTACAGGAATTTTGGAGACTCAACTGTTGCAGACTTCAGCAGAGAACCGAACTGTTGGCTACCAGGCGTAGCTACGGACTCCTCTAATGGTTGTTGAGCATGTTAATGTGGCATACTTCTACTATATGAGCTAATAGTATCATCAGGAGGCCGCAACATCAATACACTATATCTTCACTCTCTGTTAAATAGTGAAAACTATTACAAGCGAGAGGGGTCATCATGGTATAGTCCCGCAGGGGCTTGAGCTCTCAGCTTGGAGGTTTTCCAGGCCAGCCAGACGGGAAAACGTTTCGTCACACCCCTTCTACACCCAGACTGCCATCGGAGCAGAGTTGTCGTGTTATACTGCTTTCATGATTGCTCCTGGACAGGAGTAGAAATCTTAAGTAGGCAAGAGGAGAGAACTATATGGCACCGAAGAGTTGGAATAATCCACCTGCGATGCAGATTGACGTAAGCAAGACGTATTATGCAACGATTGAGACAGATAAGGGCGCTATTGAACTCAAGCTCGAAGCGGGGCACGCCCCAAAAACAGTGAACAATTTTGTGTTTCTCGCACGCGATGGGTTTTATGATGGCTTGATTTTCCATAGAGTCATCCCGAATTTTATGGTCCAGGGCGGCGATCCGACAGGATCAGGGCGTGGTGGTCCCGGCTATCGCTTTGAGGACGAGGTATTCGAAATCCACTTCAGCACGAGACAGGTGTTATTTCGATGGCAAATGCGGGACCAAATACGAACGGCAGCCAGTTTTTTATTACGCACGGACCACAGCCGCACTTGAACGGCAAGCATACCGTTTTCGGCAAGGTGACAAGCGGGCAGGAAGTTGTCGATTCGATCAAGCAGGGCGATAATATGCTGAGCGTCACGATCCGGGAGGAATAGGTTGTTTAGTTCTGGGGTGGCTCTGGTTGTTCGATCTGTTTCACTTTATCTG
>JAADYZ010000543.1 GCA_010092775.1 Chloroflexota bacterium | reverse complement strand
GCGCGTGATTGTCCCGGTTGAGTCCAGTCGAGCCAAGCGAGAGTCCACATGGTGGTGAAGAGAGCCCGCGCCATCATGCCCAAGAACAACGGAACAGGAATGAGAAAACGCAAAACGATCGTTAAGGTCAATAAGGAAATCAGCAAACCGAGGGCGAGCCGCAGCAAGAGTTCTGTGCCAAGGAGAAGAAGGGCGGCTTGCCAATGTTGACCGAAAACTTGAAAAGCACGCAGGAATGATTGATTTGCATTAAGACCCTCTACCACACAAGCGCGATCCGCTAAGACCTGGAAGAAACCGAGGATTAGCCCCACTCCAAGAAGCGGCAAGAACGTCCACTGGGCAGTGGTGACAAAGGCAGGGTCTTGAAAAGGTCCGCCTAGATCAGCCAGTGAGGTGGCCCCTTCACCGCCAAACCAAAGGGTATATTGAATGACGATCAAAATGAGGGCGAAGATCACCGGAAGGATGGGGACAGAGATGATGATCATCAAGAACCACAGCCGTTTCCAACCAGCGCGTAGCGCTCCGAGAAATTGGATGGATATGCCTGTCTGAATCTGGTGGACGCTGTGGATGATGCCACCTCGGGCGGTGAGTGCGATCAAGCCGAATATGAGAATGTAAAGGCTGGCAATTAATAGAAAGAACCCAAGCAGCGCAACCAAGGCGAAAACAATCGTGAGAGGATTTGACTCGTTCGCCGCTGTTGGGGATGACTCACCAGCTTCTTCTGAATTACCATTAACAGGAGGGGCCGCGATCGGAGCCTGGATCGACGAAAGCGCTTCTTCAATTATGGGGCGCGCTTCGTTGATGAGGCGTGTTTCAATGAGGTTCAGTGATATAGCACTGCTGCCCAAGCCCGCACTTATCAACAAGCCGAGGACCAACAAGAACGGATGCTTCCAGATCAGCGACCAAGACCTAGCCAATAATTCACCTAGCTTCATTATCGATCCTCCCCGTTTACTTAAAAAAGGCCGCGCCCATCGGGCGCGACCATTGTAGCATTTGATTCGATACTGGGTGAATGTTCTAGACGTTAACTGGCTCTGGTCCTACATCGAAGGCCGGTCCGCTGCCTTGAACAGGCTCTGACCGTCCGCCGGTCCACTCCATCCAGGCGAGGGTCCAGACGGCTGAGAAGAAGGCTTCGATCAATCCGGTCACAGCGAGCAGAAGTGGCCAGAAGAGGCAGCACAGCGCCGCGATGGCGCCAGGTAGGAAGAGAACAGCCGCGATCAACAGACGAAGGATCCATTGTGCCAGGAAGAGTAGCACCACATCAACAGGCTTCTCCCGAATGACCTCAATGGCGCGGCGGAAGGACGCCCACACATTGGTCTGCTCGATCATCGTGGCACGGTCGGCCAGAACGCCCAGCGCGTTCAACACGAGGCTGATGATGGCAACTACACAACCGGTCGCGATGACCAGGATCAGAATGACAGCGTTGGCCGCGATCAAACCTTCAATGCCACTTTCAAGCGTAGGGGCAGCGATAAGGCTGCCGATGATAGTAAACACCCAAATCAAGACACCGATGGCGAAGACCAATCCGGGGATGGCCCGAACCAGGTAGATGCCAAACATCGGTAGGGCGCGCCGCCAACCGGCACCCCATGCCAGACCGAAGCTACTCTCTTGCCCGGCGTTAATCTGATTGACCCCACCGATCATGCCACCTTCTGCGACTCGGGCAAAGAACTGAGCCACCAGGCTAATCACGATGACAATCAGCACGATGACGATCACGATGCCCAGACCCAAGGCACCCATCGTAGCTGCCATAGCCGGGTCAAGGCCCATATCTTCCAGAAGTTCCTCGAAGGTCTCTGGCGGTGGCATCTGCTCGCCAAAATCATCCCCAAAGTCTTCGTTAAAGTCTTCGAAGCCACCACTGCCATCAAAGCCACCGCCCGTTGAGGGCACATTGAAGTTCAAGCTGCTTGTCTGTGTACGGCCCCCAAGGAAGGCAAAGATGATCCCCAGAATGATCAGGTACTTGTTGTCCCAAACCGTATTCCACGCACGTTCAACTAAATTCACCAGGTCCAAACTCATAACTCTTATGGCTCCTTGCATGCCTCAGTGGGTTACATTACGTATAACGACACTGATGATAAGCGATTCGACTAACAACTTATACGCAATATGAACCAGTAAGTTGCAGCAATTACTCCCATTCGATGGTGGCAGGGGGTTTGCTGGTGATATCTAGCACTACCCGATTGACTCCTTGAACCTCATTGGTAATGCGGCTGCTGACTCGCGCCAGGAAGTCGTAGGGAAGGCGCGCCCAATCGGCGGTCATGAAGTCGTCTGTTGTGACGGCTCGCAGGGCGACCACTTCGTCATAAGTGCGATTGTCGCCTTGCACGCCGACCGTTTGAACCGGGAGCAGCACCGCGAAGGATTGCGCTGTATCCCCTTTGAGCATGTTGGCCTGGCGTAGTTCATCGATGAAAATGGCATCTGCGGCGCGCAGTTTCTCCAGTCGATCCCAGGTGACCTCTCCTAAGCAGCGGATCGCCAGACCAGGACCCGGAAAAGGTTGACGCCAGACCAGTTCATCTGGTAAAGCAAGTGCTTCGCCGATGCGCCGCACCTCATCTTTGAAGAGGTAACGCAGGGGTTCGACCAGCGCGAACTGCATATCTTCGGGCAGCCCACCGACGTTGTGATGAGACTTGATGCGCCGCGCGGTGGGCCGTTCCGGTGCTGCCGACTCGATCACATCGGGGTAAATGGTCCCCTGGGCAAGATACTGAATATCACCGAAGTCATTAGCCAGGCGGCGGGCCTCGCGCTCAAAAACTTGGATGAACAGGCCGCCGATAGTGCGGCGCTTTTCCTCTGGGTCGGTGCTGCCCTTGAGTGCCTCTAGAAAGTCTTCAACAGCGTTGACGGCAACCAGGTTCAAACCTAGTGCCTGCTGAAACGTCTCAATGACTTGATCCGCTTCGCCGAGCCGCAGCATACCCGTATCGACAAAGACGCTCACCAATCGTTCGCCAATCGCTTTGTGGATCAGCGCCGCCGTTACAGAGGAGTCTACCCCGCCAGAGAGGCCGAGCAGCACTCGCCCTGACTCACCGACCTGGGTTTGAATTTGCTCGACCGCCTCATCAATAACGTTGTTAGGGGTCCAGTCGGGTGTGCACTCGCATATCTCGACGGCGAAGTTGCGCAGCAAGGTTTCACCGTACTGGCTGTGGCTGACCTCCGGATGGAACTGCACCCCGTAAATGACTCGCTCAGGATCATGCATGGCTGCAACCGGCGAGTGGGCGGACGCCCTCGAGCAGGC
>JAADYZ010000542.1 GCA_010092775.1 Chloroflexota bacterium | reverse complement strand
GTTCGGGCGCGCGCCCGCTGATCTCGTTCACGGGAGGATGCCCGCCTCTCGCAGTCGGCGGCTGAGCCAGTCGGGCGCGCTGAGCTGCGGATTTCCCACGAGATTTTCGAGCCAGGCCAGTGCCTCCGGTGTCGTCGCATCTGGCTCAAGCAAGCCAACCAGCCGAATATAGGTCTGGACCCGGTCGAGAGTGAGGGCGGCATATACGATCTCGCGGCGCGCCCGCGGATCCGGATCGTCAATGGCGTCAAGAAGCTGAGGTAAGGCGCGAGTCACTTTGCGGATCGCAAGCACACGGGCCGCTTGCCCGCGTACTGTGGGGTGATCATCTTTCAACAGGGCGATGAGCTGCGGGATCGCGTGGCGGTCTCGACAGGTGCCCAACGCGCTGGCGATTGCCCGCATCAGCCAGGTGTCCTTCGTCTCTGTGATGGCCTTCAAGAGGCCCGCTGAGGCTTCAGGTCGCCCGATGCTGCGGATCACGAAGGCCACCCGCACACGCTGATTGACAGCCAGGGTGGGGTCGCGCAGGGCTGCCAACAAGGGCGCAATTGCAGCGCGGGGCCGCAGATGTTCGAAGAGAAACTCGCTGCGCGTGCGATCGCGGTGGTTCACCTCTGCCGCTACGAGCCTGGCGATGTGCTGCTCGATTAAAAATCCGAACCGGTCAGGATGGTCGTCCAGCAGGTAAGACAGGCCGCGTGCCACATAGTGAATCGGATAGCGTGCATCGATGGAATCGGGCACAGTGAGGAAGTGCAGCAGCAGGCCAATGTACTGCGGATCGCGCGTGGCACCGAGTTCGAGCATGGCCTGCCCGCGCATGTAGGCGTCTCCTCTCCTGTCCCAGGCGATCTGAACGACCGCTTCCAGCGCGCGCGGATGCCCGCTGGCCGCCAACGCTATGACGATTCGCCGTCCCTCTCGGCCACTGCGCTGCCGCGCGGCGTCAATCAGTTGATCGATGGCTGCGTCGCTGCCCAGCTCCCCCAAGGCCTGAATCGCACGCGCACGGATGTTCGTTTCCTCCGCGTCAAGATGTTCCAGGGCGTGCAGCAGGGCAGTTTGCCCACCGAGCGCCGCATCCAACGGCGACCTACCAGCGCCACCGAGGGTGGGTTCCTTCCCACTGCGCCGCTGCGTCATAGGATGCTCCGGTCTTCCAGCACATAGCCGACCGCCCAGCGTGTGTGTTCACTGAGGTCACCATAGCGCATGACGCGCTCCAGGGCCAAACGGGCCATCTGCTGCACTTGCTGATTGACATCGTAGAGCAGCTTGATGCACACGGGTATAGCTTCCAGATAGTCGATGGTCCACAGCGCATCCAGCGCCGCTTGCCGCACATCGACCTCGGTGTCGTCCAGGCAGGCTTCGATCAAGGTTGGAATCGTTGCGCGGATCTGGTTGCTGCGGATGTGCTGAGCTGCCCAGATGCGCGCTGACGGGTGGCCATTGCGCAGCAGGTCAGCGAGTGCGCTTTCCAGCCGTGTGTCCTTCATTGCCAGCAAACCATCGACCGCACGCTCAAACATCAAGGCGGTGCTGCTCTCACGGAGGATGGCCAGGAAGACGTCTTTGACCTGCCGGTGGGATTGATATTGCAGAGCATCCAGCGCGTGTATGCGCCGGTCAACGGCCTCCGTTGGCTCCTGTGCGATCTGGCACAGCAGGTTGAGCGCGTCATCAGAACCCAAACGGTGCAGCGCCATATACACGGAGACACGCCGTACCCGACGCGGAATGCGCGCCGGATGCAAAATGTACTCCACCACGCGGTCAACATATGGGCGGATGGTCTCAGGATGATGCTGGCCGATCCGGCCTAGCGCATCAGCGACCACTTCGCTGGTAAAGGTCTGATTGGCTCGGAAGTCGAAGTATTGGCCGATCACCTCAACATACTGCGGATCACGGGTGCGGCCCAGCGCCAGGATGGCCACGCGGCGCAGCGAGACATCGCCTACGGTCTGCACGATCTCAACCAGGCGAGCCAGGCCCGCAGGGTGACGGGTCTTGCCCAAGGCCGCGATCGCTTGGCGCCGCTGCCGATGATTGCCGGAGCGGCTCAGGTCAATTAATTGGTGGATGGCCTCATCATCGCTGATGTGCGCCAGCTCACGGATGGCCCGCGCACGCACGCTGGCCGACTCGTCGTCAAGCTTTTCAATAATGTGGACCAGTGCCGCCGCGCCCCCCAGGCGCACGTCGTGCTCATGGGGGCTGGGTTGACGTCGCTTGCCCCCTAAGGCTGGGTCCTGATGTTCATCCCTCATGCCAGCTCTTCCTACAACTTGTCTTGCAGGCTTGTGTTAGCCAGAGAAGTACCAGCGGCGCATCTGGCTCGTAATCGTACCTTCTTTTTCCAGGCGGTCGAGCACATCGTTTGGCACATCAATGTGCAGACCGTCGTTGTTCAGGGTCAGGTTCATCATGGTAAAGGCAGCGCCATTGCGCACCGCCTTCACACGGTCCGAGAGAAGCTCAGTTAAATAAGGTAGGGCCTCTTCGGGGTCAATGCGTGCCAGGGCGTCTCCTGTGGCTTCGCGTACTTCGGCGCGCGGATCATCCATTAGAGCGCTGAGTGCCAGGATCGTTGATTTATCCCGCCACACACCGAGAATCTCTACCGCGATCCGGCGCACCCGCCAGTTACGGTGACCCAACAGGGCGACAATCGATGGCAGGTCCTCACGATTGCGCACCGATTTCAGCGCGTCGCCAGCAGCCCGGCGCAGCGGGCCATTGGAGGTCTGTGACACGAGATCGATTAATGCAGGCGACGCTTCGACCAGACGTGCCGCCCGCAGAAACTTGGTGGCCCGGATACGTGTATCAAGGCCCCAGCGTGGATTTCTCATGATGTCTACCATAGGCTCGATAATCCCACGGGGACGGGCATAACGGATCACTGCCAGCAGCCGCAAAATGTCGCCCCAGACCTGTTCCACATCAGGCCGCGTGAGCCAATCTACAGCGTAATCGACCAGGGCTTGGATCGATTCGGGGTGCTTTCGCCCAATCGAGCCCAAGGCGCGAGCCGTTTTGGCAAACATCCTTTCGTCTGCATAACCGGTCTTGATGTAATCCAGTGTTGTTTCGAGCAGCAAGGGACCATACTCGGCGCGTCGACTGACACCCATCGCGTCGATGGCCTGATAGCGGCTGCTCCCCACCTGGTCGGATTTCGCCAGGTCAATTAGGTAGCTGACGGCATCTGGATGCCCCGTGCGCGCCAGGGCGATCAGGAGGCTGCGCTCGAATACACTGTGTCCTTCCGAGGACGCACTCTCTTCGGCGAGTGCCAGCAGGCGGGCCACCACCTGACCCTCCGAGACGCCGTCCATCTGATCATCCAAGGCCCGCAATGCGCGGCTGCGTGTGACGCCATCGTCTGAGTCCAGCAGTTGGACAATATGCAAGACCGCAGCACTGCCGCCCAGTGCGGCGTCATTGCGCTCCGCCCGGCTGCGATGCTCACCGCCGAGGGCTGGCTCTTTTCCCTGTGGCGCGTTTGGCTCAGTCATGGCGAAGAGTATGCGGTATTGATCGTGAAAATGCCAGTGCTGGCAGGTTGATTTAGGGTCTGGCGCTCGGCTGTTTGGGGTCGGGTAGGGCGCGCTGAGCAAAGGCCGCTTTAACGGCATCGCGCAGCGCCTTGACCAGCGTCGGTTGGTCCTCCGCTACGTTCTTGAGGGTGGCGCTGATAACCTCGCGATCAATCGGCAAAGCGGCCTGATGGTCTGGGTGTAGGGCCAAATAGGCGTCCCCGCCGCCGGGGAGTAAGCGCCGAATGCCCTGGGCATCTGCGCGGACGCGTTCCAGAATGCCCCGCTTGAGGGCATCTTCTTGCACGCGCTCTACAATGAACACCTCTGGATGCATCACATCATCATCAAACAAGTGGTAGATGAGGTCCACCAGTTGTGCACCCTGCGGCCAACCACGACCGCGTGGCAGGCCGTCCCAGGCCAGCAGGGTCCGCATGATCTCTTGTTCTAGCGCACCATCGGCCTTTTGTGCTGACTGCAACGCAACAACCAGGTAGATGGGGCCGCGACTGCGTTGGGTCTGCCAGATACGCATGCCAGGAACATCATCAATCTGTGATGCTGCCCGTTCAATCGTGATCAATCCCTGACTGTATAGGCTGATCAGCGCGGCAAGCAGCATGTTGAAAGC
>JAADYZ010000541.1 GCA_010092775.1 Chloroflexota bacterium | reverse complement strand
GCCTGGAGACGTACGGCGGTGTGGCCACGCCGCTCATTGAGCGCAACACGACCATTCCGACCCGCAAAAGCCAGATTTTCACCACCGCATCGGATAACCAGACCCAGGTTGAAATCCATGTGGTTCAAGGCGAGCGCCCGATGGCCGCTGATAACAAGACGCTGGGACGTTTCATTTTGGACGGTCTCCCGCCAGCACCACGCGGCATCCCGCAGATTGAAGTAACTTTCGACATCGACGCGGACGGCATCATGAATGTGCGCGCTCAAGACAAGGCTACTGGCCGCGAACAGCACATCACCATCACCGCTTCGAGCGGCCTGAGTGAAGATGAAATCCAGTCCGCCATCGACGATGCGCAGCGCTTCAAGGATGAGGACGAGAAGCGCAAGCAGTCTCAGGTGGTCCGCAACGATGCGGAAAGCGCCGTCTGGAGCGGTGAAAAGATGCTCCGCGACTATGGCGAGCAGATTCCTGAAGACAGCAAGACCGAGCTGAGCGCCAAGATTGAGACGGTTCGCACGGCCCTGGCAGGCGAAGACCTGGAACAGATCAAGCGCGCCAGCGAGGAGTTGGTTCGCTTCATCAGCAGCCTGGGTGAGTCGATGTACCAGCAAGCAGGGGGTCCGCAGCCGGGTGCCCCAGAAGATGGCGGCCCATCGACAGAGGGTGCTCCTGGCGATGAAGATGTCGTTGAAGGCGAAGTCGTCGACTAGATCGACGCCAAAGATGGATGACTAAGGGTGATTGGGTGGCAAGCCTTCAGGGGATGCCACCCGATTGTTGCTTTCTTGCAAGGCTGTGGCGGTCACTGAATGGAACCCGCTACACTCAGGCAATGCAAGATGCTCTTATCGCATGAATCATTGATGGATGGGATGGTATGGCAGCGAAGCGAGACTACTATCAGGTGTTAGGCGTCGGACGAGAAGCGGCGCAGGATGAGATCAAGAAGGCCTTCCGCAAGATGGCCCGCCAATATCATCCCGATGTGAATGATGCGCCGGACGCCGCAGACAAGTTCAAAGAGATCAACGAAGCCTACAGTGTGCTTAGCGACCCCAAAAAACGGGCGGCCTATGATCGCTTCGGTCATGCTGGCGTTAACGGCGGGGCTTCAGGCGGTGTCCCCTACACCGACTTCGCCGATATTTTCAGTGAGATTTTCGGTGCAGGCTTTGGCATGGGCGGGACCTCTACCCGTCGCGCACGGTCGCCACGTCGCGGCCAGGACCTCCAATACCAACTGACGATCAGCTTCGAGGAAGCCGTCTTTGGCCTGGAGCGCGATATTGAATTCGAGCGCACGGCTGTCTGCGATCATTGTGGTGGCAATGGCTCGGAACCAGGCACAGCCCCGGTACGCTGCCCAACCTGCCGCGGGACCGGTGAGGTGCGGACGGTCCGCCAGACCTTTTTGGGGCAGATGGTCAACATCACCACCTGCCCGGACTGTCGGGGCACCGGTGAGCAAATTCTTGATCCCTGCCATGTCTGTGCAGGCCGTGGGACTGTGCGCAAGACTCGCCACCTGACGGTCAGCATCCCGGCGGGTGTCGACCAAGGTACACAGATTCGCTACACAGGCGAAGGTGAGCCAGGCGCAAATGGTGGCCCTCCGGGCAACCTGTACGTCGTGATCGGTGTCAAACCGCATGAGTACTTCCGCCGCCGCAACAACGACCTGCAGATCACGCTGCGCCTCAACATTGCGCAAGCCGCGCTTGGCCATACGGCTGATGTGCCAACGCTGACCCGGCATGGTGAGGTCAGCAGCGAGCTGGCAATCCCGGCAGGCACGCAGCCGGGTGATGTCTTCACGCTGAAAGGCAAAGGGGTGCCTAAGCTGCGCCGGGACGGAACCGCCACCGGTTATGGCGATCTACACGTCATGGTCGAGGTTGACGTGCCCAAGCGCCTGACCGCTGAGCAGCGCCACCTCTTCGAGCAGCTTGCGGAAACACTTGAGGACGTGGTAATTCCACCAGCCAACCAAAAGGGCTTCTTCGAGCGCGTCATCGACTGGCTGGGTGGCGAGTAGACGTCAGTCAATCTCCACCAGCCCAAGCTTCAAGTGCATCACTTGTTCATCATCGTCTGGGTCGACCCAGACGTTTTTGAATCCCAGCTTTCGATACAGAGCAGCCGCAGGGGCATTCTCCGGGGTGTGGCCGATGTAGACATCCTCGCTACGGCTGGGATGACGGCTCAAGCGTGCCAGCACCTCATGTAGAGCGGCTTCGCCATAGCCCTTGCCTTGCTGAGGCGCGGCTATCATCAGCCGCCCGATGGACCAGACCTGCTGGCCTTCGTGCTCTTCCTGCCCAAACATCACAAAGCCAACCATCAGCGTGCCCGCGTAGATTGCCATTGGGATTTGATCGCCCAGATAAGCGGCCTGCGCCAGTGAGTACATGTTGGGGGCTACCCTATTCCGCTGATCTTGGCCGACCTGCAGGCTGACACACGCCTGCCAGTTGTGCCGTGTGATCGGCACGAGCTGCACAGATGGTAGGTCTTCTTCTGGGGGGAGCGCAATGGCGAGGTGCATCAGGTCTTCTTCGCCATCGGGGGTTTTGCCGATCTTTTTGAAGCCCAGCTTGCTATAGATGTGTGGCGCAGCGGTGTTTTCTGGTACGTAGCTGATGTACACGTCCTCAATCCGGCTGGGGTGCCTGCGGATGAATTCGAGAACGAGCCTCATCGCCTCGGTTCCGTAGCCCTTTCCCTGGTGGGCCTCCGCCACCATCAGCCGTAGGATTCCCCAGACCCTTGGGCCAGTCCACTCATCGAGGCCAAACATCGTAAAACCGACCATAGACTGACCGTCATAAATCGCGAAGGGCATCCAGTTAGCTTCGTAAGCGGCTTGCGCCAGCGACCCCATGTTGGGGGCGACAAAGTGCTGTTGATCGTCTGCAACCTTCAAGCGGGCGCACTCGCGCCAATTGGTTCTCGTAATCGGAATGAGTTGGATGGTCGCCAAGGTCGGTCACTCCTTATTGTGGATGCCAATGCTGAGACTGGCATTGCTAATTGCTCAAGGGGGCCAGTACAATAGCACTATGAGCAAATGGATCGAAGTCTCTCTTACGGTGGACGGCGAAGCGGCTGAAGCCGTTGCCGAGATTCTAGCGCGTTATGCGCACCAGGGTGTGGCGATCGAGCAGCCGCTGAAAGAAGAGATCTGGCCAGACGAGCCAGTGGGGGAGGGGCCGCTCATCGTCAAGGCCTATCTCCTCGCATCTACCACCTCCGACGAAACGATCCAGAAGATACGCGAGGGTCTGTATTTCGCGGGTCGGCTCTACCCCATTCCCGAGCCGGTCATTAGCACTGTAGATGAAGAAGACTGGGCCAACGCCTGGAAACAGCACTATCACCCCATCCGGGTGGGCAAGCGCTTGCTAATCCGTCCGCCTTGGGCCGATGTTGAGCTGAATGAAGGCGACATCGAAATCATCATGGACCCAGGCCAGGCCTTTGGCACGGGCACCCATCCGACGACACAGCTTTGTCTGCAAGCCTGCGAATGGTTCTGCCGACCGGCGACGTCCATGCTCGATCTGGGCGCTGGCTCAGGCATTCTGTCAATCGCAGCCGCCAAGCTAGGTTGCTTCCGAGTCATCGCGCGTGATATTGACGAAGCGGCAGTCGTGGCAGCACAGGAAAACGTTGAGCGCAATCAGGTGGATGATGCAGTGATTGTGCAACACGGTTCGCTGGCTGGCCTGGTGACCTCGTCGCGGCACTTCGACCTGGCAATGGCCAACATCACCGCTAACGTCATCACCGATCTGGCCGGCCAGGGCTTGCAGCACGTTGTGTGGCCTGGCGGCAAATTCATCTTCTCGGGGATCATTGATGAGCAAGCGGAAGACCTCATCACCAAGTTGGACAGCATTGGCCTCAAACTCCTGGATACCCGCACCTTGGGAGATTGGGTCATGCTCATCACACGGAGGGCCATACCGTGACGCCTGGCTCTTCATCCCCCTCATCTTCAACACCGACCCGGCCGAACACCCACTGGCGCGAGCAAGCCGACGGGGATGCCTTGCGCAACCTGCTTGACGAACTTGACATTCAGCCGCCTGGCACGCCGTCTTTTGAATTGGTCAGCGAGTGGGCGGCCAAGCATGTCGTCCGTATGGATGTAGACGGCAAGCCCTGGGCCTACATTCGCTATCTGCTTGGCCCTGCGAGCCACTACCCCGATCGTTGGCGCCATCTGGAGTTTGGCCCTTTGCTCTTTGAGGCCCGGGTCGGGCCGCGCGTGCTCGGGTTGAATGCAGAATCAGAATCGTTAAAAGGTCGAGCGGTGATAATCGAAGCGGCGCTCAACCCCATCAGCCGCGAAGACCTTGAAGACAGGGCCCCAGAAGCGATCTCGCTGCTTGCTCGCTTGCATGGCAACGGTGCCCTGAACGAGGCTTTGTCCTCTCACCTGACCGACGCCGACCGGGTCGCGTTCAGCCCATTGGGGACGCTCTTTGCCGAAACGCGCGAACGTTGGTTTGAGGCACTCGCGGCGCGGTGGCGCGCCTTCGACCTGGCAGAGATTGAGAAACTCCTGTGGGTTGTCAACGAGCTGATGGACGCCCTCGCGACCTATCGGCAGGCGACCGGTCGCATCTCAATTGTGGTGCCGGCCCATAATGATCCCAATCATGGCAATTTCATGGTTAACCGGCAAGGCGCGCTGCGCATGATCGATTTCGAAGAGATGTCGCTCAACAACCCCGTCGCAGACTTAGGGGTCTTTCTGACCTGGTATGTTGATCAGGATCAGCACGGTGCCATGTTAGAGGAGAATTATCCGCTGGCCTCACCAAGCGCCGTACTGGACCGCATGAAGGTGTGGGTGCCTCTACGTTATCTTGGGATCGCGGCGCACTGGGCGGCTCGGATGACGCGTGCGCGAGATCTTAACTCCTATGAGTATGCGGCGAACTCCTTGGAGGAATGGCTGCGAGGCGCTTGCGAACTTGTCTACAATGGGCCTGTACCCCCTCACCTGGATAAGATTCTGCGGGCCACTCATCGGTCCCTGCTCAAACGGGGCGCCCGGTTCTTTCGCAACAATCGCTGAATCAAAATCGGCGACCCTTTACAGGCCGCCGATTGGGCTTAACTGCCTTGTTGCTGGTCATCACCGCCACCGCCACGTTGCTTGCGATAGCGGTAGGTGATGCGACCTTTTTCCATGTCGTAGGGGGTTAGCTCCACTTTGACACGATCACCCAGCAAAATACGGATGTAGTGTTTGCGCATTTTGCCGGATAAGTAAGCCATAACCTGGTGCCCGTTGTCCAACTCCACGCGGAATTGGGTACCGGGCAGGGCTTCAATCACGACGCCCTCAACTTCAATTTTGTCTTTAGAACTCATTCAGTCGCTGCTACTTTCGCCTAGCGCCCTTTTTTCGTTTCACGGCGCCGAGACCGACGGATCGCTTTCTTCTTTTGAATGCGGCGGACTTCACTCTTGCTGACATACCACCGCTTGCGCCGCACCGTACTCAACACACCGCTCTTGGTCACCTGCTTCCGAAAGCGCTTTAGAAGTTGTTCCTGACTTTCACCAGGTCGTAATCTCACGCTTGTCAACGGAATGACTCTCCTGCTTAGGCCTCTTCATCAGCGGCGACGACGTGCTGCTCCACATCGCGCAGGCTCAAGCCAATCCGCTGACGATCGGGTTCAAGGTTGATAATCCGTGCGAGCAGCGTATCACCGGCCTGGACGAATAGATCGGGTGTCTC
>JAADYZ010000099.1 GCA_010092775.1 Chloroflexota bacterium | reverse complement strand
GTACATCATCCGCTTGCAGGCCTGCGATCGCCGCCGGGTTTTCCCGATAGACTCGCAGGATCACAAACTCACCGCTTTCGTTGCGCGCGATTTCAGCGCCGATCCCGCCGAAAGCCCCAGCCAGATTCCCCGCATCAACCTCTGCGGTTGCTGGCTCCACAAAATAGGTGTAGGGTTCGTTCAATGCTCCAACGAGTCCGCCTGCTGCACCATGAATCAAATTGTCCTGATCAGGCACATCGTAAAGGTAGTGCGTTGCAATCAGCCCTTCGACCTCGTTGAGAAGCGCGAAAGACGTGTCCGTCACCGATTGGTTGAACTGATAGTCTCTTAGCAAGTAGCCAGCAAAAAAGGCTCCTACCAAAACGAGGCCGCCTATGGCACCCACCAGGAT
This sequence comes from Chloroflexota bacterium, assembly GCA_010092775.1. Classification (GTDB taxonomy): domain Bacteria; phylum Chloroflexota; class Anaerolineae; order Aggregatilineales; family UBA3940; genus TC-71. Next base: position 2,120 of record JAADYZ010000099.1, on the reverse strand, counting down.
CGAGCGCAGGATATCCGTTCGGCTTAGACTTTCATTCGGCTTGTCACTAGTCGTCATGATTTAACCGTCATCCCCGACAACACATAGATCGTCATTGTAGCATGCGCGGAATCCACCTGCTACAGACCTTCGCCGGGGCGCCGCTTTGCTCGTTGTCTGCGCGATTCCCCTTTTGTTAGAAAACCGTTTTGCGCCATACTAGACCGTTCTTCATTCAGATTGTATAATGATTTGAGTGGGCGTCTGTCCATAAGTTATCTGAGCCTAAATAATCGTGTCGTCTTGCACTGATCAAAAGCGAGCAGCGAGACCTCACTTCAAACCAATGGTGACTGTGATCTGGCTCAAATGAGTCGATGTCAGCCGCAAAAGGAACGATGCCATGTCAATCGAAATCTCCATCAAGAAAATGAATCGGGTCGATCTTCTGATTGTTGTCGGTCGAGTCGACAGTACAACGGCCAGTGAACTCGGGGACAAACTCGACAAACAGATCTCCGCCGGGACTGTTAACCTCGTAGTAGATCTAGCGGGTGCGGAGTACATGAGCAGTGCGGGCCTGCGTGAGCTGGTCGGCGCCCTGAAGCGCGTGAAGAAGGATGGAGGCGATCTCCGCCTCAGCAGCCCCTCCGAGCGCGTTCAAGAGGTGCTCGAACTCGCGGGCCTCAACTCAGTGTTTGAGATTTACGACGATCAAGTCACGGCTGTCGGCAGCTTCTAGCAGCTTGTCGGCATCCCCAACCCTCCTCGCCCAATGACTGAGGTTCGCAAGCTCACTGTCCGTGGTCAGTTTCGCAGCATCCCGACGATTATTCAGTTTGTTTCGGATGCAGCACGTGCCGCTGGCCTGGACGAAAAGAGCGTATCGCATGTCCAACTCGCCGTTGACGAAGCCTGTACGAACATCATTGAACATGCATATGGTGGGGAAGACAACGGCGACATCGAAGTCTGCTGCACGATCGATTATGGTCATTGTCAGATTGAGATCGTCGATTATGGCGAGTCATTCGATCCTGATGCGGTGCCTGAACCGGTCCCCTCGAATGACATCAGCGAAATCGAGCCGGGAGGTTTGGGTCTCCACTTGATGCGGCGGCTCATGGATGAGGTTACCTTCTCCTTCGATGACTCTGGCAATACCGTGACGATGGTCAAGAAGCAGCCGGAGGGTGCCCAGTTAATGCTGTCAGAGGACATTCCCGTCTTCGAAGCAACGCCTAACATCTGGGTTGTCGCGCCGATGGGCCGGCTCGACTCAATGATTGCCCCCCAATTAGAGGACTTATTGGACCGCCTGCTGGCCATGGGGCGGGTCTTTCTTGTGGTCGACATGCACAATCTGAACTACATCTCGAGCCAGGGGCTTAAAATCCTGGTGACCACCTGGCGCGGTGCAACCAATGCAGGGGGGGATGTGGTGCTGTGCGGCCTCAATTCTCGCATTGAAGCCATCTTCGATACGGTTGGATTTTCGCAGATTTTTAGCATCTACGACTCGCGTGATGCAGCAGTGGCTGCCTTGGCTGACGTAGCCCACTGAGTTGTAGGGTAGACCTAGCAAACCATGGAGCTTCTCGTGCCAGTATCACCATCCTCCCCAGACAATTCAATCTCGCTGCGCGTTCCTGCTCGCCTTGAAAACGTGCGACGTCTGACGCGAATGGTCTCCGATTTAGCTCTCCAGGCCGACCTCAGTGAGCGTGCGGTTTATCATTGTCGCTTGGCGATGGATGAGGCTTGTACCAACATCATCGAGCATGCTTATCCAACCCAAGACGACGGCGAGATCGCCATGCAAGTCACCCTTCAAGAAGACGAACTGGTGATCCTGCTTACCGACTTTGGCCTGCCCTACGACCCCGCCAATGTGCCCCATCCACCAACGCATGCCCCACTCGATCGAATGCGCCCGGGCGGCCTCGGCTTGCACATCATGCGCACCGTCATGGACGATATTCAGTATCGCGTCTCCAACTCGGGTAATCATCTTCGCATGGTGAAGCGCCGCCTGTCATGAACCACCAGAATCCACCCGGACTCAGCGGTCTCAGCAACCACTGCCAAAGGGTGAGACGCCGGTGAGCCCTACTTTCATCGCGATTGCCCTGGTCCTGAGC
>JAADYZ010000098.1 GCA_010092775.1 Chloroflexota bacterium | reverse complement strand
TGGGGCTTGTTTGCCCTGCTAACACCGACTCTGTGGTTGCTGGCGGTCTTGCTATCTCCGCTGCGCGGTGACCAACCCCAACCTGCGTATGATTTACTCACTGGTGTTTTGTCGATTCTTACACTTATTAACCTCCCCTACTTGGGGTATCTCGTGCTACTCATCACACAGGGAGAGACGTATCGACTCCCGACACGTATGTTGACGGGCCTCATCGTTATTGTGTTGCTTGTGGGTGGTCTCGGTTTTGGAGTTGGCCGCTATCACTATCTCTTCATGACCTGTGATCAATTCACTGTGGCGGGTGACTTCGCTCCTCCAAACTGTCTTGATCTGGCTGAAGACCAGAATAGCGAATAATCCTACTCGAGGTGTGATAAACGTCACTATAACGTGGCACTGCAATGACTTATGCTTGAAATGAGCGCACATGCGATGCAATCATATTCTGGTGATTAGGCCACGTGCCTCTTGTAGAGTTGAGTAGGAAGCAGTCTAAGCACAGAGGAGATGAATCGTGCCTCAAACAAGTGAGATGTTTTCAGTTGATAGCAAGAACCGCGCTAACACCAGCGCTGTAGAAAAGCCCTATCGTGCGCCAGATGAGCGCATCCGCGACTTTCAGGAATGCTTTGCCGGGTTCTCGGTTGCAGAGGCGCAAGAAGAGGCGTCCCGTTGCATTCACTGTCCGGAGCCAACCGCCTGTGTGATGGCTTGCCCCCTTCACAACGACATTCCGACTGCGCTTTGGCACATCGAACAAGGCGATTTCATTAAAGCAGCAGAAATCTACCGCCTGACCAATCCACTGCCAGAGGCCTGTGGCCGAGTTTGCCCCGATGAGGCCTCTTGTGCAACCTCGTGTGTCTTAACCACACGACTTGGCCCGATCAATACTCAAGCTTTGGAGTCCTTTGTTGCCGACTATCAACGCGTGAATGTCGGCGTTCCGCTGCCAGAGAAAGCAGCCGCAACCGGCAAACGCGTCGCAGTGGTCGGCGCTGGTCCAGCCGGATTGACCGTCGCTGAGGAATTGACTGTATTGGGCCACGAGGTGGTCGTTTATGATGCGATGCCTGAAGCGGGTGGCCTTCTGATGTATGGCATCCCAAACTTCAAGCTGGAAAAGGACATCGTCTCTTGGAAGACGGACTGGCTTACGGCTCTAGGCGTTCAATTTGTGTTAAACACCAAGATCGGTGAGGACATTCTCATCAGTGAGTTGCTCGATGAAGCGTCTTTTGATGCCGTCTTCTTAGGAACTGGGACGCTGGTGGCGGCCAAGATGGGCACCCCAGGCGAGGACTTATGCCGCGTCTATGATGCACTACAATTCCTCGGCCAATCGAGTGTGGGAGAAAATGTGCTGCCGGAGACTGATTGTGAGTACACGCCAATCGGCAACCGTGTCGCCGTAATCGGTGGTGGTGACTCCGCAACGGACTGCATGCGTACCGCCTTGCGTCTGGGTGCAGAAGAGGTTGTCTGCTACTATCGTCGGACCGAGAAGGAAATGCCCGGCAATGCCCGCGAGCGTCATCACGCTGAAGAAGAGGGCGCTCATATTGAGTACCTGACAGCGCCACTGGCCTTCCTCGATCGCGACAATGACGGTGCGGTTGACGCGATGCAAATGGTCCGCATGGAACTAGGTGCACCGGACTCGTCCGGGCGCCGCCGCCCCCTTCCGATCGAAGGCTCAGAGTATATTGTTGAAGTGGATGATGTCGTGTTGGCCGTTGGTTTCTGGCCAGATCCGCTACTGGGCAAGACGACTGATGGCTTACAGACACGTAAGTGGGGTTTGATCGTCGCTGATGAAACAACTGGCGCCACCAGCTTGCCCGGCGTTTATGCTGGCGGTGACAACGTGACCGGCCCAAGACTTGTCAATGAGGCGCTCGCAGCCGGCAAACGCGCTGCGGTTGCGATGCATAGTTTCTTGAGCAGCTAGGTGCTGTTAGACTGACCAACGAATAGAATAGTACAGGCTTCCCCACAGCGGGGAAGCCTGTTTGTTGACGACAGCAAAAGGGTTGAAAGGGATGGCAAACAACAATTATACACATGACGGACGGCAGGCTATTGCCGTCGTCCCGCTGGTGATGATGTTCGCGCTATGGGGGACTGGTTTGTTCGTTTGGTCGCGCACGGGCGATGTTGTCACTCTGATCTTTTTCTTCTACATCGGCCTGTTCTTGGGCGCTACCATTGGCGGGTACATCGGCGTTCCGGATCGGGATCGCCCTGATATGCGACGTGCAGTGATGTTGATGATGGGTGGTATGCTGCTGGTTGCTGCTTTTGCCACCGATCACGGCAACATGCAAATCGAAGGGCTGTTCTTCGCACTGCTCGGCGGTGTGGGTTCCTTTGTCATTATTCACTATCTCCTGGCAAAAATCGTTGGGCCGCTCATCTTTGGCCGTATCTGGTGTGGCTGGGCCTGCTGGTTTGGGATGATCTTTGACATTCTCCCCTATCCCTACAGCCGCTATCGCCATGATGGTCAGTGGGGCTGGGTGCGCGTTGGGCACTTTGCACTGAGTTTTGTCATCGTAGCGATTCTGGTCTTCGGCTTCGACTACGTTGGCGGGGCTGAAGGATCATCTGGCTTGGTCTGGTTTATCGTTGGGTTGAGTCTCTATTATGCGGTTGGCATCGGCATGGCCTTCGCCCTGAAGGACAATCGTGCCTTTTGTAAGTATCTGTGTCCGATTGCAGTGCCGATGAAAGCGACCTCTCGCTTCAGCCTCCTGAAGATCAAAGCACGCAGCACCGAAGGCTGTGCTAATTGTGAGACCTGCGTCGAGATGTGCCCGATGAATATCCGGGTGAAGGACTATGTGGTCGGTGGGCAGCGCGTCCTCTCAACGGAGTGCACCCTCTGCCAGACTTGCATCAACGTTTGCCCGAAAGACGCCTTGATCCTGACCTTTGGCTTCGATGTGACGGATCGCGAAATCCTCGATCACGAGCCTGATGTTAAGGCCCAACGCGAAAAGTATGCTCGTTAACTGCCATAGATCGCTTGCGCCAGCCGCCGATGAAAGGCTGGCCCAGGCATCTCGCCGTCTGTAACATCTTCATATTGCAGATCGATCAGGATTGGGAGTTCCGCCCCATGCAGCAGCAGGGGGAAGATGGCCTTGCCATAACGTTTGGCCAGCAGGATCTCTTTGTGTACCCACTCCGATGCTTCGGCCTCCGGTGACATCACGACGATGACGGCGGGGCTGTTCTGGATGGCAGCGTGAATCTCGTTGAACCACTGATCACCCTGCTCGATCTGCTCATCAAACCAGACTTGCAAGCCATTGGACTCTAAGAAGGTTTTCAAGCGCTGCACATAGTCAGCATCCTGGCGACTGTAGGAGACGAATATCTGCTGAGGAGCGTCTTCTAGCGCGTGCATGAGCTGGCGGGTGAAAGCCATGATTGTGGGAAAGCGCTCCTGAGGATCGCGGGACACAGCGCGGAGCAGCACATCATTGACGGAGCCGGGTATCTCTGGTCGATGCGTTTGGGGCGGGGTGAGGTCTGTAGGTTGGCGTGCATAGACCGGCACAGACCAAGGAAGCTGCCCAGTCAACATGGTATAGCAGACGCTTGCCACTGCGTATTGATCGCTCAGAGCGGTGGGGGCTTGCCCGCCCATGCGCTCCGGCGCCATAAACGCGGGTACGCCTGCCATGATCACCGCATCAACCACCTGCAACAAACCTAGCAAATAGAAATCCGCGATGTAGGCATTCCCACTGTCGTCATAGACAATGTTCACCGTTGCAGGGTCGCCATGATAGTGCCCGGCAGCGTGGATATGATCCAGCGCAGCGGCGATTTGGCTCAGTGTGGACGCCACTTGCGGAAATGGGAGGGGCCCTTCTTCGAGACGGTTAGCCAGACTGCCCCCGTCCATCAGACGCGCCACAGCAAAATCAACACCCTCATGAGCGCCATAGTCGTGAACCGGGACGATGTTGGGATGGGCATATTGCGCGGCGATTTGTGCACCTCTCACGAAGGCAGCCGGCCAATGAGCATCCCTGCGAAACTGCGGATTGAGTACCTGAACGGCAACTGGGCGCTGCAAACTGCGTTGAAAGGCTCGATAAGTCCCGATGATGCCATTGCTGTCGAGCTGATCTTCAATTTCGTATTGGCCGCCAAAGAGCAGTCCCGTGAATTCTCCATGTGTCATGTGCTACTGCCTTATGTGTGCTGCTTCCTTAGCAGCAATTATAGGCCCTACATTGCCTGAGGCAATGCATGGCGCCTGCGCATTTCCCCGCACAACCGGCATGTGTGCAGTAGGATATAATCCCAAACGTGAAGTGTTTACATGGTAGCATAGAGGGAGATGCTGTGTGAGTGAGTTAGTTGAGAAAGATGAAGCGAGTCAGTCAAAGACCGCTGAGGCGGTCAATAGTGCTGTCGATGAACTCTCAACAGTTGCTCTGGGACAACTTCTTAAACTGATTCAAAACGAGTCGCCAAATCCTGAGGGCGACTTTCGCACCCTAGCCTGTGATTTTGCTGAACACGTCGTACCGCTTTACGAAAAAGCCTTTGGTGAGAAGCGCAAATTGATGGCTGCCATTGAGGCGGCACGAGCATTTGCCCTGGGCAAAGGAACTCAGTCTGAGTTGCTTGCCGCTTCCTTCGATGCAGTTGAGCACATCGCAGGTATCTCTGGTGGAAAAATCGATAATGCCGCAGGCTATGCGGCTGTGGCAGCTTCTCGTGTGACAGGGGCGGCGACCGCTGCGTCCACTTGGTCAACCGCTTCGTGGGCTGCTTCCGCGTGGACCTCTTTAGAGAGTCAAGATGATGAGCGCGACTGGCAGCGCGAACAGGCTTCGAAGCTGCTGAAACGCATACGCACAAAGGGCAGCGAGCGCCCTAATGGGCAGGGCGCTTAGCCACCTATTCCTGGGCGGCTCGGACCATTTCCATTAGCGCGTTGGCAAATTCAATGGGTTGCAAGGGCTTGGCAAAGTAAGCATCGAAGCCTGCTTTAAGGGCTTCCTCATCTACACCGTGATCATCATAGGCAGTAATGGCCACCACGACTGTCGATTGGGCTACTTCAAGCTCGCGAATCCGCTTAAGTAGGGACCAGCCATCCATGCGAGGAAGATGAAGATCAATGATGATGGCGGCAGGCTGCAAGTGTTGCAGCACATCTAGTGCTTGCTCAGCGGTAGGGACAATAGTGACCACTATCTGATGATAGCCAAGAACATGTCCAATCATCTCGGCGTTGTCCATCCGATCTTCAACGATTAAGATCGACTCATTCATGATGCCTTCTCCCATTGATCCAGATAAGCTTGAACGCGAGGCAATGTGTTGATCGCTTTCAATAGATCATCAATGAAGCTGGGTAGATTGATTGGCTTCGAGATGTAGTGGTCAAACCCTGCTTCCAATACCCGCTCCCTATCTCCTACCAAGGCGTGCGCCGTAATGGCGATCATGGGCGTGTCACTTATCGTCTCGTCATCCCGCACGTGTTTGATCACTGTCCAACCATCCATAACAGGCATGGAGATGTCGATTAACACCAGGGCTGGATTCAGGTTGGTGATCATCTCTAACCCCTGCTGTCCGTTCTCTGCAGTATGGACCTCCACACCGGCAAAGCTAAGCACGTGGGAGATCAGCTCTCGACTGTCACCGTGATCATCGATCATCACCACGTCCCAACCCACAATATCAGCTTTCTCAAGCATGATTGGGCTCCTCTAGTGGGAAGTAAACGGTAAAGGTGCTGCCTTCACCCAAGGTGCTTTCAACCGCGATCTTACCATCAAGCGCTTCTACCAGCCGTTTGGTGATGGCCAGCCCTAAGCCCGTCCCACCGTGGGCACGGACAGACGATCCGTCTTCTTGGCGGAATGCCTCGAAGATGATCGGCAGCGCATGCGGGGCAATGCCTTTACCTGTGTCTCTAACCTGGATTTGCCACGCTGCCCCTTCTGCTTTGACGATCAGGTCAATGTTGCCAGCTTCAGTGAACTTGAGCGCATTGGATAGCAGGTTACTGATGATGCGCCGCAGGTGACCCTCGTCAGTCACAAGCTTGCTCGGAAGATCGGGATCAAGTTGCAAGCTCAGGGCGACCCCTGGCTTCTTGAGGCTGTCGAGCTGATCGAACATGCCCTCGAAGAAGGGTGTCAGTTCGAGTGGTTTCTTCGATACACCCATTCGTCCTGCCTCAATCTTTGACATGTCGAGGAGATCGTTGATGAGCTCTAGCAGTTCAGAGGCATTATCGTGCACACGCTCGACCATACCGCGGCCCTTGTCGTCAAGCTCTACACCCATTCCCATGATCAGGATGTCAGAATAACCCAAGATCGCGTTGAGTGGCGTGCGCAGTTCGTGCGACATGGTGGCTAAGAACTCGCTTTTGAGTCGGTTAGCGGTTTCTGCCTCCAGACGGGCCAAGTCGAGTGCCGTGGCTTGCGTCTGGAGTTCGCGTGTACGCTCATCGACGCGTTGCTCCAGAGACGCGTTGAGGCTGACTAACTCCGCTTCGCGCTTCTGAATCGCTTGCGCCATCGTGTTAAAGGCGTGGCCCAGCACGCCAATTTCATCCTCATGGTGAATCGGGACGCGATGATCATATTGGCCTTGTGTCATGGTCTCCGCAGCTTGCTCGACGGTATTGAGTGGCTCGAGAACATCTTGCGTGAACACGCGATTTGCTGCGCCCAGCAGCACGATCCCGATGACGATGAAGGGGATGAAAATGCCGATGATCGCAGCCTGCTGAATCTGCCCCACCAGCGGATATTCGATCACAAGGTGAAGGGTGCCGACCGTCTCGCCGCTGCTAATGGCGAAGGGCACGAAGGCTTCAGAGATGGCACGCCCTTCGACTCTGGTAAATCCCTGTGTTATAACGACTGCTTCGTCATCCGTAGAGCCGATCATCGTTTGATCCAGCAGCCCTAGTGTTTCCGGCTCTGCTGAAAAGCGTGTCAGTGAAGTGCCATCATACAGTAGTTGAACGGCAAGTGAAGATCGATTGAGGATGAGGTCGCCCAAGAAAGCGCGGTCAACAGCCTTGGCACCAATAGCCACAGCAACGATCTCGCCAGTTTCATTGCGCACGGGGAGGCTGGCTGCGATCAGCAGGTCTTGATCTTCTGTGAGCAGGAGAGCTGTTGTTTCAGAGCCTGCACGGGCGCTGGCGAGCAAGTCTTCTTCGCCAGGTGTTCCTGCAAAGTTCAGGCCAGAATTGATGCGCTGATCGGTCGCTACATCGACAAGCACAACACTGGTCAGATCAACTTGGACCAGGCGCGGTACCACATAGCCTCGGATGGCCCCTGCATCACCCTGCCCGATAAGCTCCCGCAGTAGCGGCTCCAACACCAGGATTTTTGTACCTTGCAAGGTAGTCTGTTCGGCCAGAACAAGCTGCTGCTGTAGAATTTGGACTTCTGTTTCTTGACGATCTGTACTGATGACATTAAGCAGTTGGGAGAACGCGACAACGAAGATGGCGGCAGACAAGATAATGGCAAAGACAGTTACTATACCAATGGCAAGTCTGACTCGATCTCGCAGACTCACGTTCTTTAACATGGGTCTTTACTCCCTCGACACTGATCAGGTAAATCCATGTGCTTGAGTGTGGCGGGTGCTATTGTCCCTCTGCGTACAGTGCATCCAACTCATCCAACAGAAGCTCAATGCGATCATCGACATCTAGATCGGGTGTCGAGCTCAGTTCTGTTCCTAAGGTGATGAAGGCATCATGGGAAGGCGCTGTGTTGGGTAGGGCTAATTCATGGTTCGGGACATCGAGATAGCTGATCATTTCAATGAAGACCTGCCAATTGACCTCGTTGGGAGCGAAGCGCTCATCAAGCGTTTCGAAGAAGCTGTCTTGTTGAGGGATTCGGGCCGGTAGGCCACCGTAGATTTCATAAAGGCCGGATGATCCTTCACCCAGCATATAGGTATACACTTCGAAGGCTTCACGTGGATGCTCCGTCGTAGCCATGATGGCAAAGGTATCGCCATGCATCTTGGCGGTTGTGTCGCCGTTATAGGAGGGTGCGACGGCCACATCCCAACTGGGCACGTTGTCACTATCAATGCAGCAGGTGTACCAGAGATGGGTCAGGCCCATTGCCACTCGCCCCGCGCTGAATCCATTGTCGCCAAATTCATCCGTAAGCAGAATGTCCCCGGCTGGCAGGAAGGGTTGCTCGCCCCAAATGGCGCTATGGAACCATTGGATGGCCTCAACCTGCCCATCTGAAAGGGCGGCTTGTCCATCTTCATCCACCGGGTAAAAAGGCTCGAAATAAGCTGAGAACCAACGTGGACTGCGGCGCGTCCATTGAAAGTCGAAACCGTACTGGACGATCATCGCAGCATCGAAGTCAGGATCGGTAGCGTTGTTGCCGTTCTCATCTAAGGTCAACAGGGCCGCAAGCTCTGCTACGGTGTCGAAATCCCAGATGGCTTCAGTTCCATCTGGCCAGAGGTAAGGTTCGCCCACCGCTTGCGGCGGATAGTTCAAGCCGGCTGCATCAAAGTGATCGCGGTTGTAGAACAACGCAGACGGGAAAATAGCAAACGGAAGGCCCACCAAGGCGCCTTCTTCACGGTAGAAGTCGAGGAAGGCGGGGTCGATATCGCTCAGATCGTAGTCAAATTCATCCACCAGAGGTTGTAAGTCGAGAAAAGCGCCTGGGAAGTCACCACGTCCGACTGTTCCCACCGGCCCCACGATATCAGGTGGATTGCCCGCTTCGATTGCTTCTCTTAGGGCATCACGAGCAAGCTCATTGTCTACGACGACGGGCAGTAATTCGATACGATCTTGTGAGTTGTTGTAGATTTCAACCCATTCTTCTTGGGGAGCAAGTTGGTCTTCTCGAGACCCGGCTCCTAGTCCAATAAACCAGGTGATCTGGATGCGATCGTCGAGCACAACGATGTCGCTGTCCTGTGAGTCAGCATCGTTTTGCGGCGGCGCGTCCTCACTCGAGCAGGCCATCAAAGTAGCCACGATAATTACAACCAGCGCAATAAGCCGCGCCTGCCTTGCCAGACTGACCTGTTCCCTCACGATATTCTCCCTGTTTAGTCTCTGTCTGCGCAGTTGACACGCGCACACATTATACCAATCCACAGAGATGCTGCATGATTCCTTGGAGCCTTCTGTTATGCCTTTGCAACTGCCATATCGCGGACTGCCTTCAGATCGTCAAACGTGGCCAGAGTGCAGGCGATGTAAGCTCCACCCAACAGACTAAATCGCCAAAGCTGACACCACCGCCGACTAAGATTCCTGCAAGAAGTCTCTTCGTTGTGGGAATGAACTTCGCTTTGGGGCGCCATCCAGTATGGTGGGCTTCGGCTGAGATGGAACGGTCAATGCAAGATGGGTGTGGTGCAGCTTAGGTTGATAGGATGCAGCAGGCTAGCATGAGGAGGCCGTGGAGCAAGCCCCTGCAAAGCGCGGTAATTTCCCTAGTGTTGCGGCTAGTACTCTGGCCCCAGCAATGTCGATCAGATGCAGACTAATTAGACGGGCCAACTCTCTGACCCGTCTTTCAAAGAGCAGTTCTGTGAACCTGGATGATACAGATCAAACGCGAACAGGTAGGGATTTCAGCCCACGTACCAAGGTGGAGGAGCGCCATTCCAACTCATTGATAGGCTTCATGAGTTGCATCTCAGGAAAGCGCTGAACGATGGCATTAATGGCAGTGGCACCTTCAAGTCGGGCTAGGGGGGCTCCAAGACAGTAGTGCACACCTAAACCGAAAGCGAGGTGCCGATTTGGCTTACGCGTTATGTCGACGGCGTCTGGATTTTCAAACACAGTCTCGTCTCGGTTAGCCGAAGCAACCCCCACCAGCATGCGATGACCTTGCGGAATGATGACGCCGTGCATCTCGATATCCTCAAGAGGGAAACGTGGGGCCGATAATTCGACGGGGTTTGTATAGCGCAACAACTCTTCAATCGCACTATCGATCAAATCAGGGTCATTGTGCAGGCGCGCGAACTCGTCGGGGTGTTCCAACAATGCCAGCAATCCACTACCGATCAGATTTACGGTTGTTTCGTGTCCAGCTAGCAGAAGGAGGAAAATCATGCCAATCAACTCGTCCTGAGAAAGACGGTCGCCTTCTTGTTCTGCTTCAATCAGTGCTGACAACAGATCATCTCCAAGGTTAGCGCGCCGATCCTCAAGTAGCCGTTCGAAGAAACGAACCATCCGATTGATGTTTGGTGTCTGTAAGACCATTTGCATCACACCAGAATTGGTCGATTCGAGAAACCTGGCCGTCATGTGGTGAAACGGCTCTCGATCTTTGGCCTCTACACCCAGCATCTCGGAAATAATAATCAGGGGGATCGGCAGCGCAAAGTCAGCGATCAGGTCTACATCGCGTTTCTCTGCAGCCCGGTCTAGCAATTCGTGAGTTATCTCCTCTACACGATCGACCATCGACCGTATGCGGGATGGTGTAAACGCCTTGTGCACGAGGTCTCGTAAGCGACGGTGTTCGGGGTCGTCTTTGCTGAGCATGTTTTCCGCCATCAGTCGGAAGCTACGCGGGGTCAACCAACCGCCATGCTCGCTGCTACTTCCCATCGTATCATTGGAAATCCGAGGATCTTTAAAGGTCGCTGCGACGTCCTCATAGCGAGAGATGAAATACGTGTCTCCAAAGAAAGGCATCTTCACAAGCGCTACCGGGTCAGTACGACGCAGCTCGGCATAAATAGGATATGGGTCTTGACGCACTGCTGCATCGGCCAGATTCAAGTCACGAGCTTTTGAGCGAGCAAACAACATACAATCCTCAATCAGTTACACCTGAGCGTTTTGGGAAATACGTCACAATAAGTATAGCTTGAGCTTGGATGGTTTACTCGTGAGTAGGCCCAAAGTACGGGGAGTCGCCCCGACGGAACGCCATCGATTGCTCATTAGCTGACGTCGTTGGTGGCATTCGACTACGGCTCCACCAGCGCATCTAGACAGATTGCTGCAAGCGCAAGCGGCCACCTTCTCTCGCGATGAGGTGGCCGCTTCTACTTTGCATTGGCTAAACTCCTACACGTAAGCGTCTTTGATGGATGATGATCAGTGGAGTGACTAAGGAGTTGTGATTGTGAGACGGCAGATCCTTGTGATAGGGGTGTTGGGGCTGCTGCTTGTGGCCTGCGATGGCTTGGCGTTGGAAGGGAGCGAAGAACGCTTGATCTCGGTGGATGGTGAGGAGCGCCTATTCATTGTTTATCGACCATCTGATGAACCCGATATGCCTCTTGTATTATCACTGCACGGGGATGGCGGTGACGCGGTAGGTAATCGAGGCGAGATGGGGTTGGATGAAGTGGCCGAGCGTGAAGGGTTCACAGTCGCCTATCTGGAGGCATCTGAAGGGGCGGGAATCTGGACAACCTCAGATGTGGCCTATTTTGAAGCCGTGCTCGACTTGATGATCGATGAATTTGACATTGATAGCAGTCGGGTTTATGTCGTCGGCTTTTCCGCTGGAGGGTTTGCCACCCACTATCTAGGTGCGGTGTTAAGCCAGCGCATCACAGCGATCACGTCGATCGGTGGTTTGATGCCCGCGCCAGAGATGGCTGAGCTAGGTCCGGTCATTCGGGAGGCCTACGAACGGACTGATCTCAATCTGCCGCAGGAGCCGAGTCGTCCTGTGCCAGTCATGATCATTCACGGATTGAACGACCAAATCGTACCCTATGGTGGGGTGGATTCATCGGCCCAGTATTGGGCCGACTGGAACGGCTGCACGATCCCACCGACTATTGATAGCCTGGAGGACGTCGATCTGCCTGCCGAAATCTATGAGAACTGTGATGATGGCGTGAGTGTAATCGTGATCCCCTTTACTACTGAAGAGGAGGACCATATCGTCCCACGCGGAAACGAGCCATTTGAAACAGCGGAACTCTTCTGGGGTTATGTTTCGGAGTTTCGTCTGGACTAGTTCAGGGTTCTTCCCTTTAGTCGGCAAGCGATGGGTTCGTTTGGGCTTGTGGTAAGCTCTGTTGAGCAAGATAGAAGGCCAGCATAGCCGTAGGAATCGCCAAGACGACCGCAGCCCACCAGACAGCTTGCGGGCTGATTTGTTGGTAGATGATGCCATTCCAGATGGGGGCAACGGCCAGCGCCAGACTGAAAGCGGATTGATATAGTCCGAGCATCCGGCCTTGCGTTCGCTTGTCCCCAAAGCGAGTCACAAGTGCCTGTTCGCTGGGTTGGGCAATGCCACGCCCGAAAGCAAATATCCCCAGGAATAGGGTGGCAATCCAGGGGTTAGCGCTCAAGGCTAGCGCCAGAAACGACAGCCCAATGAAAAGCTGCCCCCCAAAGACCAACCACTTCTCACCAAAGCGCTTAACCAAGGGAGCGATCAACACGCCCTGGGTTACCGTCAGGACAATGCCCACCACAGAGAAGATTAGCCCGATGTTGCGGTTCACTAAGCCGGTTGATAGGTCTGGGAAGATGACGTCGTCTGCAAAAACAGCGAAGGTGTTTTGTACGGAGGCAAAGCCAGATGTCTCGAAGAAACCGATCAAGAGAATCAACCCGAATAGAGGTTTGGCTCGCACCAACTCAATCAAGGGAATCTGCCGTTCTTGTGCCTGATCACGATTGCTGCGGTCTTCCGGGGGCAGGGATTCGGGCAAGAAAAGAATGGTCGACAACACGGTCAGCCCGGTAATGATTGCCGCAGCAATAAAGGGGGCCTGAACATTGATTTCATTGCTCAAGAACCCACCGAAGGCTGGCCCCAACACAAACGCGACCCCAAATGCAGCCTGGACCAAACCCAACGCCCGTGCCCGATTCTCATCGTCGCTCACGTCAGCGATATAGGCGCGCGCCACCGAGATGTTTCCGCCGGTCAGGCCATCTAGAATGCGCGCACTAAACAGCACCGCGAGCCCGCCGCTAACTCCGAAAACCATCCCAAATCCACCAAATAGGTCTGCGAGTTGTCCAGCTACCGCAAACATGATGAAGGCCATCACGGTGCCGAGCTGGCTGACGATCAAGACAGGACGACGCCCTAGACGATCAGAGAGACGGCCCAGAATAGGGGCCCCGATGAACTGGGCGCCAAAAAAAGCCCCATTCAAGATGATCGCTTGAAAGGAGCTGGCCCCATATTGATCCTGGGCATAAATTGGCAGCGTTGGAAGGATAGCGCTGGCCCCTAAGATGTTTGAGAATACAACGGCAATCAGGATGATCAGACGGCGTCTATCCAAAACGGACCCTTATTTGGCGAGTCAGGTGTTTAGGGTTGCTGATTGTAGCCGATTGTGTGAGAAGTTGCTGTTTACCAAAGTTGTCGCAGCTCAGTGCGCGGATGGGGAATCTCAACTTGAATGAGCAGCCCACCTTCGTGCTGGTTCCTAAAGTTGATGCGCCCCCCCAATAAGGCTACCCGTTCGGTGATCCCGAGCAGCCCATAGTGCCCGTTTTGTGAGAGGGTTGCGAGGTCGAATTGTGGGTCCA
>JAADYZ010000097.1 GCA_010092775.1 Chloroflexota bacterium | reverse complement strand
GCTCTAGGCTTGAAAATCCAGCGGTTATCCCGCGCTCGGCATCAAGGATGACGTCAACTGCACGACATCCAGCGCCAAGCTGGACCGTGGCATCGTTTGCTAATCAGGGGATGATGATTTCATCAGGCAGCAGCACACGGTCAGCGGGGAAGCGCTGCCCGTCCGCATCGATGGTGGGCAGCCGTGGCCCATCAACTTGATACCAGCCCAAGCCAATGCGATAGCTGCCAGGCGGCAGCGTACTCAGGTCGATGCTGTAGCTGTCACTCACGACTTCACCTTCCAGCCAGCGCGAGGTCGGATAGCCGAAGGCGCGCGGCATGGTATCAAGTTGCGCGACGATCTCTTCCGTTGCCGGATCAAAGAGGTGGATGAAGATCATGTAGTCGCTGCTGGGTTTGGTTAGCGCCCCCCAGGTCACATCGATGTTAAGTTGATTCTCGTCTTGGGTTAGCGTCGCCCCCCACAGCTTGAGCTGGTCGCCAAAGCTAACATCGAAAGCCTGCGCCAATCCCTCTGGGATGCTGAAGACGCGCTCGCGGCCAATCAGCTCAAGGGTGCCGATGGTAAGAGGAGCACCGAGCGGCTGATCATGTCTGTCGCGTCCTTGCAGGCTGATCTGATAGCTGCCAGGTGTGAGGTCTGGCGGGAGATCGAAGCGGTAAAACGGCGAAACAAGCGCAGACTGCCCTGCCTCTGTCAGCCAATCCACCGGATCAGAACCACTGGCCAGCGGTGTCGTCGCCTCCCAATCGCCATCAGGCCCACTGAAGACCCAGTGCAGTCCCGTCAACTCAGCAGTGAGCGGTTCGCAGACCTGCCAGGCTACACTCAGCGTCAGGGGATCACCGAGTGCTTGTTCCTCTGGCGCGCTCAGTCCATCGAAGAACAACCCCTCACTCAACGCGCTGTTCTCTTCAAGCGAGCAGGGGTCATCCATGCGGCGCAGCATGTCGATAGGAAAGCTGCTCGCCTCGAACGACCCCAGCGGAGAAAGATCACGACTGTCATAGAGAGTCACACGGAGGATGTATCCGCCTGGGGGTATGGTGTCTGGTAAATCGAGGCGATAATGGTCGGGGATGACCTCGCCCGGTCGCCACAAACCCGTGGGATACAGGCCTGCTGCCCCGGCCTGCGTATCGAGCGCCGCCCATTCGTGGCCACCCTGATCGATCAGGCGCAGCGCGACGGCGTAGTTCTGAGTAACCTCGGTTTGGGCCTCCCATAGCAGGCGCACAAGGAACTCACCGGCATAGCTGCTGCTTTCCACATGGTGCAGGAGGATTGAGCCAAAGTTCGCCAGGCTTCCACCTTCAGTGGGCTCTACTTGAGCAGGGACAACGAGCGGTGCGCCGTAGAGCGTGGCGCGGTTTGGTCGTTCAAGGCCGTCGAATTGTGGAAAATACAATCCAGGGCTAAGGGGAGGCGGCGAATCGAGAGGGTAGCTTGGGGCACCCTGCACCGCCTGTTGTGGGGGCGCTGCCAGACGGCTTGGGTCTGGTTCCGTGGGCAGTTCAAGGGGATAGAAATAAGCCTGCTGGCCGAAATCAGCACTGATCAACCCCTCAAGCGGCGGGCGGCGCAGAGCATCGCGCAATACCAGCGATGCGACAACGATGCTCAACAGCGCCGCAGCGATCAAGGAGGCACTCATGTAATCCAGACCTGGCATAACTGGCCTGAGCAGCACAGTGATGGCGACCAATCCAGCCAGCGAAGCCAGCTCGGCAGCCAGCCGCACAGGTGTGCGCCCCAGCCACAGTCGAATCTGATAATTGCCCGGCGCTAGGTCAAGCCGGATACTGCCCAGGCCATCCTGTACGCTGACAGGCTGCGCGCTTCGCCTGCCTTCGGCGTCGATCAATTGTGCCCGCCAGCCGGGGAAATATAGCAGGGGCAGCGCTAGCACCGCCCCGCCCTCATCAATTGCAAAGGACCAGGTCTGTGCTGCCGCTGCGACCTCAAGCCGCTCTGCTTGACCGCTCCCGCTCAAGAACTTGGCGCGTGGCTCGCGACCCAACAGTACCTCAGACGTATAAGGGCGTGGCATGGTCCAACGTGGCAGGTATTCGTGGCGAATGGTCGTGCCGATATTGCCGCTGAAGGATTCATACCATTGCAGGCGTTCGGCGGTGACATCGTGGTCAGTCAGCGGGATGAAAGTGGGGCGCAGATTGCCCAGGCCCGCCCACAGCAGTGCTCCCGTTAGCAGCGCCGCCAGCCCAATTCGCACAGGCGGCGGTCCAACACTCAGGACTTGCGCGGTCATCAGCGCGCCAAAGAGCGCCTGGATGGACAAGAAGCGCCAGGGAAACTGAGCAAAAGGCAGCAGCGGCAGCGCAGCCCAGATCGGTTCGGCCAACGGCGTGATCATCAAGGTGCTGAGCAGCAAACCACTGAATGCAAAAGCATCCTGCCACAGCGGTGTCCGATCGGCATCAGGTCGTAGGCGGTTGATTATCCACACGAGGAGGCCCACTGCGATCAGGCTCGCTTGAATTAAGCCCATGCTGAAGGTCGCCGCCTGGCTGTCGTAGTCAAAAGCCCAGGTAGACCCTTGCACCAGGGCGGGATCAGTAGCCAAGCCGCGAAAATGCTCGCCGTAGAAGAAGAATCCGGTGGTTTGATCATCAAGCTGAACGTAGCCTGTCTCGGCCAGGGCGGGCAGCCAGACCCAGGCCGCCAGGGCCAAGCCCAGGAGGCCCGCACCGCCCAGGAGGCCTATCCGAGCGAGTGGGGAGAGTGCAGGTGCATCCTCATCAGCTTGGACGAGGAAGCTCACCAGCAGGCCGTAGATGGCCACAAAGGGTGCAAAGATCAAGGCTGAGACGTTATGAGTCATCACCAGCGCCCCAAAACTGAGCGCCACGACAGCCAGTCTGCGACTTGATGGTCGCTCGGCGGCGGTGTGCAGCGCCAGCAAAATCAGCGGGAACCAGGCCATCGCCCAGAACTCGGAGAGTGAATCACCGCGCACATAGACGTTGACCATGTGAAAGGGGGCCAGAGTGTAGGCGGCGGATGCTAGAAAGCCCATAGCGGGCTGCCCGCTGAACCGCCGTACCCAAGCGAAGCTGGCTGCTGCTGCGATCAAGAAGCCCAGCAGATGAGTTAGCTTGAGGCTGATGACATAGGAAAAGCCCAGTATCCGAAAGGCCCAGGCGACATAGAAGGGCAGTGCGGCATAGTAGTTGAAGAAAGGATAACCCAGGCCAAAGGCGGCGTCGGGCATCCAGCGCGCAGGGAAATGGCCATCCGCCAGAGCTGCTTCCAGTTGATGCAGGCGGAAGAGCAAAAAGGGGCTGTCGCCGCCGCTGCGGGTGTTGAGGAATCCGCTGTCGATAAAGAGGGGTAGCGCTGCAAGGAAGGCCACCAGCAGTGCGGCTATCAACCACCAGCGCCCTTGTGAAGTGTCGTGAGGGTGGTCCATAAAGAAGCGGGAGCAAACTGACGCTTGCTCCCGCAAGAGGTCTGCGTCGCTTAGCTAAATCTTCTTCATGCGCGGGCGCAGCACGACGAAGTAGACGACCGCACCGATACCGCTCAGGAAGAAGATCACACCCAACCCGGCCACAATCGCGATCACCCAGGTGGGAACCGCCGGGAGCCCCGCCAGCGGCCCCGTTTGGCTTTCGGCGTCCTCACCTGCGGCCATCTCATCCTCGGCTCCGCCGATGGATTGCAGACCGAATTCCAATGTCTCGATCGAGTCGCTGGCTACCTCCACCGCGACAACCGTCTGATTAGAGGTTGACTCGAAATCCTGGCCAGCCCATGTCACGCTGTAGCCGCTGCCTATAGGGAGCTCCCCAAAGCAGTGCGGCTCGCTGATGCCGTCCGTCTGATATTCGCCGAAGGTCTCCGTGCCTTGCGTGATGCGGAAAAGAATATCGGGCAAATAAGGTTCTTGAGCAGTCTCGCGGGTGCCGTTGCCATTTACATCGCGGAAGGCTGCCACACAGACGACACCGGTGCCCGCTTCGGAGGACTCCTCCTCAGTTTCAACGGGCGCTTCTGCAACCTCAGTTGGCTGAGCGTCGGGGTCGTCTCCACTGTCGCCGCCGCCGCCGCCTTCACCGCTAGATTCCTCTTCAGGCGGGGCCTCTTCTCCACTGTCGTCTGTGCCAGCATCACCGTCGTCATCGCCGGAATCGCTGCCACCACTTTCGCCGCCCGCCGGTACGATCGTCAACTGCTGACCGACTTGCAGCACATCGGAGCTTAGATTGTTGAGGCTGTAGAGGGCATCAAGGTCCACGTTATAGGCGACAGCAATGCCGATCAAGGTCTCGCCCGGATTAACGGTGTGGACCACTGAGCCGTCGGCGTTGGGCGGTGAGATGGGAATACTGCCAATTGGCACCCCAGAACTGGGTGGTGTCGTCGGCTGGGCGGGTGGGTTCTCGCTTTCCTCTTCTCCGTTTTCCACCTCTTCCTGCCCGATGATGATCAGACTGGTGTTGTCCCAAAAGGTCTCGTTTTTGGTCACGGCCCAATCTGGGCGCGCGCGCATCCAAATCGTGATCTGTGAGTTGGCGGCGGTAGCCTCAACCGTAAGCTGTTGGAAGCTGTCACGCGGGCTGAGTGGGGCCGACCAAAGGATGCGCGCGGCATTCGGATCGGAGCCACCTTCTGGGTCAATCCCGATCGCCACCTTGATGTCACTTGTCGATACACTGGTGTTGTCGCGATCATCGCTAGACCAGATCTGGGCCCAGGCCTGGAAGCGGAACACATCGCCGGGGGTGGCCTGAACCACCTGGTAGAAGCCAGCATCATAGGTGACAAACTCCTCCCAGATGGCTGCGGAGGTGTTGCCACTTTGGACGCGCATGGGGTCGCTGCTGATGCTGAAGCGCGGTCGGGTAAAGGCGCCCGTGCTCCACCAGGGAGTCCATTCATTCGGGATCGAGAGGGCGGCATCGCCGTTCCACTGATAGGAGCCCCCCTCAAAGTTCGGATTGCGGATCAGGTTGGCCTGTTCGGACGGTGCTCCTGCGACGGGCATCGTCGACAAGCTCATGATCAATACAGCCAGTAGAACGCTCAGCGCGATCGGCAGGCTGCGAGTGGGAGTTGCTTGGCTCAATGTCTACCCCTTATTGTCTACTACCATGTTTGTGCGTCAGTCTTGTGACGGCGCAACGTCAATCAACAAGGCGTCGTCGCCTGTTGGTACCCGGCTTTCGACCGGCGGAATGCGTTCTAAGGAGACAGGGTCGTACAGCCCTACGCGGATTTGCCAGGCGGTCGGGGCGGATTGGGCCTCACCGGGTGGTAACATGAGCGTTATCGGGTGAATGATAACGCTTCCCTGAGGCCAGGACAAAGGCGAATAGGCGATAGTGCCCGGCGGCTCATCGACTTGCGCCAGCAGTTCGCCGGGGTTGTCGCCCAATAGGTGAGCAAAAACACGCGCTGATGACGCCAAAGGCTGATCTGATCGCCATGACAGGGCCACAGACAAGCGCGCTCCGTTGCGCTCTAGGTTGACATCCTCCAAGATGAGATCATTGGCAAAGCGGGCCAGCGGTTCAGGATTGTGGTTAGCCGTCGTGACCTGCCACATCACATAGAGTTGATAGGATGTGGGGTCGTTGTCTCCCCGTGTGTCGGGGCCAGGAACCACGCTAACCTGAGCCTCACTGTGCAGATTGCTTTGCAGGCCCTCATAGACCCGGCTCAGGTCGCCGTGTGGCCAGGCGATGACGGTGAATGGCGGATCGATCTGTGGTAGGTTCTCGGTTTCTTCAACGAGGATGATTTCACGTTGGGGGTCGAGCAAATAGCGCAGCGAGGGGAAAGACTCCCAGAAGCGCTGATCAATAATGAGCGCACCCGGCGCTTCGTTCGCCTCAAGCGCTAATTCGGTAGCCTGCTGCTGAAAGAAGAATCCGCGCACCTCATCGCTTTGATAGCAGCCGACGTAGTTAAAGCCATTGAGGGACAAGGCAAAAGGCCCGCGACAGCCAAAGTAATCGCGGGTAGTGAAGCCCATACTGACGACCGGCACCAAGGCCAGTCCGATGGGCAGCAAGCGCTTGAGGACCGGTTGCGTCTCAAGGCGCTCCAGGAGGTCGAGCCCTTCATCCAGCGCCAGCGCCGGGATAATGGCTGCCATTGGCAGGACACCCACCGCCCGCAGAAAGTGCGGTGCATCCTCGGCCAGTGTGGTTGGCAGCAGCATCACCACCAGCCAGATCACACTGATCGCTAGCGCTGGCGAGACGCCCCAACGCTGTCCCGCCAGCAGCAGACCCAGGAAAAAAGCCATACTCAAGAGCAGATCAAAAACAGGGCGGTTGGGCACGTTATGACGCCAAATCCAATCACCCCGCCAGGTGAACATCCCCAGACTGGAGCCGATGCTGTTCAACGCTGTTCCAATGGGATTGCCCTGATGCACTGCCGGATTCCAGATGGCGACCTGCCCGCTGCGCCCGAACACCAGCTCAGGTTGGCTGAGGGTCAGCCAGGCCAGCGGCAGCAAGACGATGGCAGCGGCAGCGAAGGCCCACAGATAATCGCGCCAGTGGTCGCTGATTTGCTCCATGAACCAATCGCGATGCCAGACCCAGGCGTAGAGGAGGCTGAGCGCCAATGCCAATGGAGAAAAGCGCGCGGGTAGATAGGTGTAGAACAGGAGGCCGTAGGCCGCCCCAGCGCCAATCCATGCGACTTTGGAACGCGTTTTGATTGCCACCCCGGCCAGTGCAAAGCACAGCGCGATCAGCAGGGGCAGCGAGACGGCGCGGAACCCCACTCGGCTCAGATGCACATGCCACAGCAGACTGCTCATCACGGCGGCGCACAACAGGCCCAAACGCGGACTTTTCCAAACGGCGCCTAGCCAGTAGACGGCCCCAATTGTCGCGATACCGAGCAGGGCTGACGCCGCCCGTACACCCAGCATCGTGTTGCCAAAGAGGGCTGTCGTGAGGGCCATGACATAAACAAAGAGTGGCTCGCGTCCGTTGTTGGCTGGGAAGTAGAGTGGAAGCTCGCCTTGCAGTATTGCCAAAGCGTCGAGCCCATTGACCGCCTCGTCTTGATATAGCCCGGCGGGTTGCGCCCCAAGCTGATAGAGTCGTAGGCCAACACCAAAGACAATCACAGCGAGCAGGATTGCCATGACCCACACAGGCGTGCCCCTTCTAGGGGCTGAAGTTTCAAGCTGCGAGTTCGCCATCTGCCTGACCCAATCGCGAGGTGCGAGTTGGCGCTGTCCTCATGACAGTTTCATCCCTCATAAGGACTCTAGTATCAGCAAGATAATCGAGAGATGCAAGAATTGATCACCAAGGAAACGGTGTACACGGCCCTTTGTGCGTGGCTTCACTATAGCAGACGCTTGAAACGGTTGCTTTGTTCCATGTGAGATTTGGCCGTGTTAGCGAACTCGGCCATAATTCCGCGTATCTAAGAGGCTAGGATGGGAGTGAGTATTGTGCTAGTTGAAGCGATCTACCGGGTGGCTGCGATCGCGTTTGGATTGGGTGTTGTGGGATCAACCCTTCTCTCCGCGATTCGGACCTTTGT
>JAADYZ010000096.1 GCA_010092775.1 Chloroflexota bacterium | reverse complement strand
CACGACTATTTCTACACGGGTGAGATGGTCGAGGCAGAAAGCTATCGCGTTGAGGGCATTGGCGAGGACTTCCTGCCCTCCACCTTGGACTTCTCAGTCATCGACGACATTGTGCAAGTGAGTGATCGTGAATGTTTCGCGATGACCCGTCGGCTGGTGCGTGAAGAAGGGTTGTTCATCGGCGGTTCTTGCGGTGCGGCGGTCGCTGGTGCCCTCAAGTATCTCCGCCGTGAGAACCTTGGCCCAGAAAAGACCGTTGTGGTGCTGCTGCCGGACTCTGGCTCGCGCTACCTGAGCAAAATCTTCAACGATGACTGGATGCGTGAAAACGGCTTTCTGGGCTACATGGGCTGCGAAGGGACCGTCGCCGACGTGCTCAGCAGCAAGCCGCCCCAAGAGCTGATCACGGTCAACTCTGGTGACCGCATGACCGATGTGATCAAGCTGCTCAAGACTCACAGCATCTCGCAGACCCCAGTGGTCTATGATGGTAAGCTGGTTGGTTTGGTTCGCGAGGTGGACCTGCTGAACCACATGCTGCATGAGGACCCAGATCACGTCCACAGTGCGGATGAGACAATTGAGGAGATCATCCAGTCGGATGTGCCCAACGTGACACTTGGTACCCCGCTTGAAGTGCTAATGTCCATGTTCTCCGAAGGGAACGACGTGCTGTTGGTAATGGACCCAACGGGCCAGGTGAGCGATGTTCAGGGCATCCTCACGAAGATTGACGTGCTCGATTACGTCTACAACAACTGCCTGTAATGAGTGCCCTGTCTGGGGTTGTGTAGTACCCAACGCAAGCTGATGTCTTACTGGGTGGAGCATTGCTCCACCCTCAGTGAGGCTCATAGGATTGAGATGGTATATGGCAGAGAAGAAACACAAAGTCGAGACGATAGCGATTCATGCTGGGCAGGAGCCGGACCCGCACACCGGCGCCATTATGACGCCCATCTACCAGACTTCGACCTATGTGCAGTCGGCTCCGGCGGAACACAAGGGTTATGAATACAGCCGCACCGACAACCCAACTCGAACGGCCTTGCAAGCGTTGATTGCTGACCTGGAGGGTGGTCAGCATGGGTTGGTGTTTTCGTCCGGTATGGCAGCGATTGATACCCTGATGCGGCTGCTCAATCCCGGTGATCATGTGATTGTCGGGGATGACGTCTACGGTGGGACTTTCCGCTTGTTCGACAAGATTCTGGCGCGCTACGGGTTGCTGTTCAGCTACGTTGATCTGAGCGATCTGTCTACGGTTGAAGCCGCTTTACAGCCAGCGACCAAGATGATCTGGTTGGAGACCCCCACTAATCCGCTGCTGAAATTGGCGGACATCCAAGCGATCAGTAACTTGGCTCCGGAAGGGGTGTGGGTGGCAGTCGATAACACCTTTGCCTCGCCCTACCTGCAACAACCCCTCCAACTCGGCGCCGATTTCGTCATCCACAGCATGACGAAGTATCTCGGTGGCCACTCGGATACGGTCGGTGGTGCCATCGCGCTGAACGACACACAGCAATACGAGCAGCTCAAATTCTTGCAGAACGCGGTGGGAGCCGTCCCCGGCCCAATGGACTGCTGGCTGGTGCTGCGGGGCGCCAAGACCCTGCACCTGCGTATGGACCGCCATTCGGACAACGCCATGCAGATCGCGCAGTTTTTGGCCGATCACATTGCAGTCGCCGAAGTGATCTACCCGGGCCTGGAATCGCATCCCCAGCATGAGCTGGCCAAGCGCCAGATGCGTGATTTTGGCGGCATGCTCTCGCTGGTGCTCAAGGGCGGTGAGGCTGCTGGGCGGGAGTTCGCCAGCCGGACCAAGCTGTTTGCCCTGGCGGAGTCCTTAGGTGGAGTTGAATCGCTGATTGAACACCCCTACAGCATGACCCACGCCTCCACCGCCGACAGCGACATTGCCGTTCCGCCTGGCCTGGTCCGTCTATCGGTGGGCGTGGAGCACGTTGACGACCTGATCGACGACTTGCGCCAAGCGCTGCACGGCCTCTAGTCCATGTCTGTTTGGCTGCGCGCTGGTCTGATCCTGGGGATTGTGGTCGCACTGTCCCCAGGGTTCGTTCAGGCTCAAGGCGAAACTCGCCCGGCACTGGATGATGCTCAGCGCTTCGAGACAGCCAACTTTGTGATCCATTACACAGTCAGGGGCGTTAATGCCGTTGACCCGACTGATGAGGATGGCGACGGTCGCCCTGACTACGTGGCAGCCGTTGCGGAAGCTGCGGAACGCTCCTGGCAAGTTCTGGTAGTCGAACAGGATTGGGCACTCCCACCCTTTGATGACGAGCTGGGTGGTGATGATCGCGTTGATATTTACCTACTCGAAACGCTCTCCTTCGGATTTGCTGGCTACAGCAGTTTTGCAGGCGGATATGTCGGAGACAATCCACGCACAGAGGCGACCGAGCGCCACGCCGCCCACAGCTTTATTGTCGTCGATAATGACTTTGTTGATCCGCTGTTGGCCCCTGACGAATCACTCGATGCGATGCGGGTGACCGTCGCCCATGAGTTCCTGCATGTGCTGCAAGCCGGCTACGACTCGCTGGACGCTCAGTTCTGGGTCTACGAGGCAACGGCTACCTGGGCCGAGTCGCAGGTCTACCCTGACCTCAATGAGAATATCTCACGACTACCTGCTTTCCTGACTAGCCCGGACGTATGCCCGCAGGCTTCAATCGGGCGGCTGCCGGAGACTCGCTGGTACGGGATGTGGTTGTTTCCGCAGTATCTCGCTGAGCGCTTTGGTGTGTCGATCGTTGAGGCCTGGTGGGCGGCGAGCCGT
>JAADYZ010000540.1 GCA_010092775.1 Chloroflexota bacterium | reverse complement strand
TCTACACGTAAGCATTCGTCGGCAGCGTCAGATGTGTATAAGAGACAGGCCTTCAGCGGATTGGATCGAACCCGCCTCGACGATTACCGCGCCACCCCCCGCGGGATCAATCACGTTGAACTGCTCGCCATCAAACAGCCCAGCGCCAATCTGCAATCGGAGCAAGCTCGGTGTCCTTACATCATCATCGATGCCGATCCAGTAGCGATCTTCAATGATCTGCCCTGGGTCCATCAGTGAGGTTGGTAGGGCTCCTCCGCCCGGATAGCTAACCAGCGAGCCGATTTCCTCCATGTCACGCCCAAAGGCCGTCAAGAACAGGCTGATGTTGCGCTCGGTTGACTCGGTCAATCGCCAATACAGGGTGATGGGTACCTGTTCCCCCGGTAGCACGTCCACGCGTTCGGTGTGCACGGCCACGAGTTCGAGTTCGTCGAACGCCACGTCGATGGGGCCGAGGCCGTCCGGCAGCTCTGCAAGGTCAGAAGGCGGCGCATAGGCCGGACGGATCACGGCGAAGGGTGTAGCGACAGCAATCGCCAGCAGTCCAGCACTTAGCACCAGTGCAACCTCTCTGCGCCGTTTTTCGGGCATCCAAGCGAGCAGGCCAAGCGCTGTGAGTAGGCTCAAGCTGCTGATCGCCGGAAACAACAAGCGCCCCTGCGATGCAAAGGTAGTGGAAGTCCAGTTGACGTAACTAGCCAGGGTGATCAGAAAGTGGAGAACCAGCAGGCCCAAAGGCGCCCAGGTGATTGCCTCACCACGTCGACTAATCTGGACGAACCAGACGATCAACCCGACCAGGCCAGCCCCTTGTAGTAGCCCGAAGTAGGCCAGCATAGGGGTAGGGGGCAAAATGTTCACCCCGCCGAACCAGGCCCAATAGCCCACCCAGCTTGGGTACCACTCGCTTCGCAGCAGTTCAATCAGTGAGATGGGTGGACGGGGTCCCGCGATAGCCACCATCATGTTGATGCCAAATAGTTCGTCATACAACATGATGTTCCGCAGGTACCACCACCCTGCCACCACAATCCATATGCCCACAAAGGCCAAACCAGTCCGGATTGCCAGCGCCCAATCGCCATTGCGCAGCGTGACGATTAGCCAAACCAGTCCGATGATCGGCATCAGGGTCAACCCGCTGATCTTGGTCAGTGAAGCTGCCGCAGCTACTGCGCCAATCGTCAGCGTACGCTGCCAGGTGATTCCATCCTTCAGAATGCGCACACTGAGCAGGAGGCCCCAGGTTGACAGCAAAACCAACAGATTGTCATTGTTGACCGATCCGCTGATAAACAGGAACATCGGGTTGAAAGCCATCAACCCAACCGTCAACCAACGCAGCCAGCGCTGCTCGCCCAGGAACTCAAGCGTCAACAAATAGGCCAACACCACACTGATCGTCCCTAGCCCAACACTGAACAGCCGCACAAGATGTACCGCCAGCACGCTGCCACGCCAGGGAAAGCGCTCCCGCTCGGTGTGGATAATCATGTTGGTGTTGTCGGGGTCTCCAGGGACGCCCAGCTTGGCATGCGGGTTGAGCCAGCGCAGCTCTGGCAGGTCGCTGGCATCGATCCAAAACGTCAGCCCTGCGCTGATCAGATAATAGAGAGGCGGTTGGCTGCCCTGCTGCACCCACAGTGTCTCAACCTCAGGGTCTTGGACAGGCAGGCTACCTGTGGCGGCGATGTGTTGCACCACAGGATAGTGGAAGATTTCGTCGCTGGCTTCGAATATTGGCGTTGTCAGGCTGTAAAGTGTGGCCAACAACGCAAACAAACCCGCGAGGATTGCTGCATCCGGATAATCGCTGAAGAAGGCCTTCAGTCGCTCGATCATGGATTCTCGGCTTGTCCGGACGGAAGGACCCTTATACGGGTGAGCCACACGAAATCATCGACCAGTTGGCCATCGGGCAGCACCCGCTGCAATCGCGGAAAGCCGCCGTCATCATCTTGCCAATAAACCACTACTTGCAGCGTATACTCGCCCGGCGGGGTATCCGGGCTGAAATTCAGGTCGGCCATGTCTTGGACCACCTGGCCCGGCTCCCAGCGCGATGTGGGGGCGCTCCCATCTTGAGGCCAGCTATCGCGCTGCGCAAAAATCTGTGTCGTGCTGGGATCAAGCACTTGCACAGATACTGTGTAGTCTCGCTCCATCACCTGCTGTCCCTCAAAGAACAGCTCCGCCGTCAGGGCTCCACCCGCCCGCACCTGCCGCTCGCTCAACTGATACCCGATCAGTTCTAACTCGCGACCGAAATTCACCGAAACCGGATTAGGAACGTCGCCCTCGTGTGCCAGCAAAGCCACATCGCCCAGGCTGGCGACGTTCATCCCGTCGTCGGCGATCGTCATGCGCTCACCCGTAGCGAAATCATACAGTCCCACGTTGACGCTTAAGTCCTCCGGCGCATAGGCCGTCTCTGCTACCCGCACCACGATCTCATCGGTCCAGGCGCGGCCTGGACTGAGGTCTTTTGTCGCCAACAGTCCCACACCCGGATACACATCGCGCTGCCCTGCCAGGAATCCAGCGCTGTCCTCCAGGTGTACGAAGACGCTCCAGTTGCGGTCCATCTCGTTTACCCGCTCTCTGAGTGCTCTCCTCTTACCCGGGCTCTCCTCCAATCCTGAAACAGGTGCGACGGAGTTATATCGGCCGAACCAGAATCGGTGGCCGGAAAAGACGTCTGCGAACCACTGCCT
>JAADYZ010000539.1 GCA_010092775.1 Chloroflexota bacterium | reverse complement strand
AATGGTCACGGCCAAGGAAACGCCGTGCGATCCCGTAGATGTAGCCATAGATCATATGGTCTGGATAGACAGTGTCTTCGGTGTAGCGGATGTGATAGTCATCCAACAACTCGATTTTGTACCCGCCAGGGTCTCCGCCCCGATGTTGCATGTCGTGCAGTTGGCCGATCAACATTAGCTTGTCGATGGTTGCCAGGGCGTCCAAATTGGGTGGCAGGACCATATTGTCGATGATCGCCATCCCTACCGATACCAGATCGGCCATCACACTGGTATGGCTCGCATACCACTCTTCGAACACATGGACAAACTTATCAACGGGGTACCATTCTTCTGCTTGAATGTCGAGCAGGCCGTGCTTTTCTAGGGAGGGCAGGACCTCCGCCCGGCGCAGATGATTCACTGTGGCTGACGCAGCAGCTCCTAGAACCTCTGCATGGGGGGCATAACGATAGGGATATGGCATGAGTTAACCTCCGAACGAGGTTATCGCTCACCGCCTCGCGCATGATGATGAGAGTCGACGTTGTAGCCCGGTTATCGTAGAGGATGATTTTATGCTGCGTTGCGATGACGATAACGGGATACGATGAAACGACAGTTGATCTATTTAATCATGCCATTTAAGAAGATGCAAGTATTTTTTATATGATTTTTATGGGGCGTGATCGGTCGTTTAGCCAGCCGCACGGATTTGCTCGTGGCAGTAGGCCAGTGCCTCATCAACCGTCTCGAACACCTCCACGCTTAGATTCCCAAACGGCGCACTGTTCAAACCTTGTGCAGCGAGCCGAATGATCGGCAACTCGCTGGCGAAGATTAACTGGCGCAACTTTGGATGGTGCCACACGGGTGTCTCACTCCGTGCACCCTGATTGGCCGCACGGATGAGGTCATCCAAGGTGAGCGGTGGCATGTGCCGCAAGTCCACGATGAAGAACGCCGGTTCCTCCTGGGCATCCAAGATTGTCCGGCTTACCTCGTCACTCTGAATCTGGTCAGATATGCAAAAATCCTCGTGCAGTTCCAAAATGAAAATTGGCTCACCGGGGACCTGCTCAATATGAAATGTAGGCATTTTCTGTTCCGTAGGAAGCAACTCTCGCATCCCGTATTGAAGCACATTCGCCAACATGTGACAAGTAGACAGCGTCCTGCCGGGCTACCCCTTCCTGTGGATTTGCTAGCGGCAGTAGGCGATGGCTTCCTCAAGGGTCTCGACTGCGCACATCTTGACGTAGCCAAAGGAGACGGTGGAGATGACCGTCGTCACGGTGATGGTCTCGCGCAGCATCGAACGGTGCAGCACAGCGCCTTCGCCGCGCGAACTGCTGTTGGCCTTTTGGATCAATTCTTCCAGTGTGGGCAGTGCGCCCTCCCCGAAATCGTTGATCAAGAAGACCGGCTCGGCCTGGTCATCTCACACCGTAACAAGGCGACGGTTGAGTCTGGCATGGTCGCAATTGACCAGCTATCGACGAGGGTCAACGGGAGGATCGGTTCGTCGGGCTGATTCTCCATGTGCAAGGTAGTCATGCTGATTGTCTCTAAAACGATAGAGTTTGTGAGTGGGCTTCACATGCGTGCCGACTGATATATCTCCGTAGCGCTTCATTGAAGTCGAGGCGCTGCCCCGCCAATTGAGTCTTGCCGCGCCGAAGGGCTGGTTGTATCATCGCGACATGAAGCGTTTACGTTCTTGCCATCCCCTGCTCAGTGCCATCGCGGCCTGGCTCGCCTTGAGCGGCTGCATCACCCTGGCGGTCGATGATGCCCAGATTGCCGCGATCCCCACGCTGACGCCCAGCCGGGTTTTCACCGAAACGCCGGGCGCCACCGAGACGCCCGTCCCGCCGACGCAGCTGCCGCCCACCATCACCCTGACGCCAGTCGGGTCGGGCACCCCAATTGTCGGGCCGACCAGCACGCCGCTCAACGCCAACACCGGGACACCCCCACCCTTTGGCGTCAACGACCCTATCATTGAGTACTTCGTCAGCACGCCAGAAGAAGCGCGCCCCGGCGAAGAGGTACTGCTGGTGTGGTCCACCCTAAACGCCAGCAATGCGGCAGTCTATCGCGTCAACAGCAATGGTGAACCCGGTCAGACCTGGCAAGTCGAGATTGAAGGGGCACTGACGGTCGTGCTGCAAGGCAATGCCGAGACCGAGCAGTACGTACTCTCTGTCACGAATGGGCTGTCAACCATCGAGCGGGTGCTAGACGTGATCGTCTCCTGTAATCTGGCCTGGTTCTACGATCCCAATGCGACGGAAGGCTGCCCCGACGGCGACCCGATCCAGACGACGATCGTTGTTCAGCAGTTTGAACGCGGCCAGATGGTCTTCATGCAAGCCACCGGCGAGATCTTCGTGCTGCTCAACGCGGCCCCACCCACCGAGGAAGCAGATAGTCCGCTGTGGGCCGTCTTCCAGGATACCTGGGTCGAAGGGGAACCCGAAGACGACCCCAACCTGACCCCACCCGAAGGACTGCGCCAACCCCGGCGCGGATTGGGCAAAGTGTGGCGCGAACAGCCCGGTGTGCAAGACGCACTCGGCTGGGCCATCAGCGAGGAGCGGGCGTTTATCGGCACGCTTCAGCGTGAGACCCTGCCTGAAGAGGGCAGCTTTCGCCTGGCTTACAGCGACGACTTCGGAAATGTCACCCTGCTCGATCCGGGTGGTGCCGACTGGCGCATCTTCGCACCCTGACAAATTGACCGTCCGGTAGCTTGTTTCAGAATTCCCAGTAGAATTGGAGTTGCCTTGTCCAGTGGACTGAGAGCGGCCCAGCTCTTCAGGAAGCTAAGCTTTGTTTTCAGTCAGCTTGACGGCGCAATTAGCTACGCTCGCGAGCAGCTTCGCAAAGACTCAGAAGGATAAAACACCATGCAAGCGATCGACTTACGCAGCGATACAGTCACTCACCCAACACCAGAGATGCGGCAGGCGATGGCAGAAGCCGCCGTTGGGGATGACGTTTGGGGCGATGATCCGAGCGTGCAGCGACTGGAAAGGCTGGCGGCGGAGATGCTTGGCAAAGAAGCGGCTTTGTTCGTTGTCAGTGGGACGATGGGCAACACCACCTGCCTGCTCACCCACTGCGGGCGCGGTGATGAGATCATCGTCGGCAAGGTCGCGCATACCTTCAAGTATGAGGTAGGTGCGAGTGCGGCTCTGGGCAGCATCCACAGCTATCCAATTCCAGTGCAGCCCGATGGCACCCTCGACCTGCACGACATCGAACATGCCATCCGCGACAGCAGTGATGTACATTATCCGGTCACCAAACTGGTCGCCCTGGAGAACACGCAGGGCAGCATCGGCGGCATCCCGATTAGCGCTGAATACACGCAAGCGCTGCGCGACCTATGTGATCGACATGGCCTGAAGCTACACCTGGATGGCGCGCGCCTGTTCAACGCCGCAGCGGCGCTTGAGGTCGATGTCAAAACCTTGGTCGCCCCAGTTGACTCGGTCTCCTTCTGTCTATCCAAGGGCCTCTGCGCACCGATCGGTTCGATCATCGCCGGGTCTGCCGAGTTTATCGGGCGCGCCCGCCGCACACGCAAGATGCTGGGCGGGGGCTGGCGCCAGGCGGGGATTATTGCCGCCGCCGGGATAATCGCCCTGGAGACCATGCCCAAGCGGCTGCACGAGGATCACGCCAACGCCAAGGCTTTAGCCAGCGCCCTCAGCCAGCTTGAAGGGCTCCACATCGATATGGGACAGGTTCAGACCAACATGATCTTCATTCAATTGGATCAAGCGCTGCCCTTCACAGCCTACGATCTAGAGGCCCAGTTGGCCGAACAGAACATCCTCATGGACGTGTGGGATGAGCGCTTCATCCGTTTGGTCACCCATTATTGGATCACCCCGGAGCGTGTGCAAACGGTGATCGATGCAGTCAGGGCGTGTTTTTCCCAGCCGGTGCGGAGTTAGACAATGCTGCGTCGCCGCCGTAGATGGGCAGAGGAAGATGACGATGGCAGCCCCGTCTCGCCGCTGCATCATGTCATCCCAGTCAACCTGCAACGCGACATCCCTCTGCCCAAAGCCATTCCCGGCCCGCTACTGATCGATGTCAATGCGCTCAATCGGCCGGTTTCCTCCGGCCTGGGGCCGATCTTTCACTGTACCTTGCCCCACCCCGACAGCTACCGGATTGTGTTGCCCGGCTATCCACGCCACAATTTCCGCCCCGCCGCCCCGCTCATCAGCGAGGAAGATCGCGTAGCCTTCCCGGTGGCGCGTCCGCCGACCTTTCGCCTGTTGGCAGGCACCCCTT
>JAADYZ010000538.1 GCA_010092775.1 Chloroflexota bacterium | reverse complement strand
GGCCCCGTTCAGGTCGGCCCCGCTTAAATCTGCCTCAGCCAATTTGGCCTCAGCCAGGTTGGCCCAGGTCATCAAAGCGCGTTCAAGACTGGCTCGCCGTAAGTCAGCCCCTAACAACTGCGCTCGGATCAGATCAGCGCTGTTCAGGTGAGCATCTGCGAGGTCCGCCCACTCCAGGCGGGCATCGCGTAGATTAACCCGTTCAAGCTGCGCCTGATGCAAATTGGCCCGCACCAGCCGCGCGCCAGCCTGACCTTGGCCGCTCAAGTCGATGTTCGCCAGTTCTGCCCGCTCGAAGTCGCCGCCGGATGTTAGAGCCTCACTGACCAATTGGTTGGGATCATCCCCCGCCCAGTTGTGATGTTTCAGCAAGCGCAGCGCCTCGGCGGCGAAGCCGGGTACGGTGCTGCTCAACTGGTTGATCAGCGCTTGCCGTTCGCGTCGATCCAGTTCGGCCTGTTGATCTTTGAGGAAGGTGGTGATCTGCCCGCGTGTATCCGCTGCCAGATCGGCTTGTAGGGCCATGTTGGCGGCCTGCTCCTCGCGCTGTTCAGCCAGCCGCCGCCGATCATTCAGGGCATCGATGATTAAGACGGTAAGCGCGATGCTGAGCACCTCGGAGACTACGTTGGCATAGAAGTCATCAAACAGGCGATCCAGGGCAGGCGGCCAGGGCCAATCGAAGTAACCGGCCACAAAGCCCGCCGCAGCGATACCCAGCAGCACGATGGCAAACAGCCGCGCGGTTAACCAAGACGGCAAGGGGCCGGGTTGGGGTTCAGAGGTCATAGGCTGTCCTCAGCAGTCGCAAGTGATGACCTGCCCGTAATGATACCACTGCCATCACAATCTGTTGCAGTTCTGTCATTTGAGAACCACAGGCAATAAACTAGGCCTGTGCGCTTAGAGAGGTCTGTCAGAATCATCAGCAGTCATTGACTGAACGAAAGGGTCAACACAAATGGAATTTGAACGTAAGTATGTCGCATTCAGTGAAGATAACGAGATTATTGGCGCGGCTATGCAAGGCTTTGTTAGCACCATCACCATTGCCGACATTGATGACTTGCTCAAAAGACATCACATGGATGACATCCAGCTTGACCAATGGTACCCAATGCAGCCCATGCTTGACCTCTTTAGCGAGTTGGAACAGCATCCGACGGCCATGACCGACTTTGTTGCCATTGGCATGAAAGCGGCTGAGGTGTTCCCCTATCCGCCTGAGGTCAGCACGATTGGGCAGGTGATGCAGACCTTGCCAGCCAATCATGAGGCGGTTCACCGTAATGGCGACATCGGCAGTGTGGCAGCCGAGCAGCTTGGCGAGCGTCATTGGCGCGTCACTTATCGCGCCCCACATCCGCCCGATGTGATTTACGGCATCATTTACGGTTTGGCCAGGCGCTTTGCCCCACCTGAGAACGATTTGATCGTGCGGCGGGAGATCGATGGCTTCACCAGCATGATCGATATTACCTGGTGACGTTGGCTGAATTAGGCTAGCTGTCGGAGGCAAGATCAACCACTTGTGGGATGGAGCAGGGCGGCCCAAGTGCTAAGCTAAAGATGTGGTGGGCGGTGGGCGAGCGACTTACTACATCGCACCAATCCATCGACGTCTCGTTTACCCCTGCCACTTTCGAAGGTCGCATCTATTTTGATCGAGGGCGTACCACGAAGCTGCTGGTACGCCCTGGCGTTTTCAGGCTAATTGGCGACGTCCGCGCCGCTGTAAACAGTCGGAAGGTAGTTCAGTTCATGCGCCTTCTGGGTCAGGCTTTCCTGGAAATTCGGATGGGCGATGTTGATCAAGGCGGTGACCCGCTCGCGGATGGTTTTGCCGTACAAGTGCGCCACACCAAACTCCGTCACCACGTAGTGAACGTCGTTGCGCGTCGTGATCACCCCAGCGCCGGGCGTCAAGGTGTCGACAATCCGGCTGATGCTGTCGTTCTTGGCTGTCGCGGGCAGCGCAATAATCGGCTTGCCGCCTTTGGATCGAGCAGCCCCACGCACAAAGTCCACCTGACCACCCACCCCGCTGTAGAACTTATGGCCAAAGCTGTCGGCGCAGACTTGCCCGGTCAGATCGACCTGGATGGCTGAATTGATGGCAATCATCTTGTCGTTCTGAGCGATGCGGAAAGGGTCATTGATGTACTCGGTCGGATGCAGTTCGACCACGGGGTTGTTGTCGATGAAGTCGTAGAGGCGGCGGGTGCCCAGCACAAAGCCCGCGATGATCTTTCCGGTGTGCAGGGTCTTGGCTTCGTTGTTGATAATGCCCTGCTCGACTAGATCAATCACCCCATCAGAGAACAACTCAGTGTGAATGCCTAGATCGCGCTTATCGGTCAGGTATTGCAGCACCGCATCGGGGATACCACCGATGCCCGTTTGCAGGGTACTGCCATCTTCGATCAGGTCGGCAATCAGCTTACCGATCTTCTGCTGGGTGTCGGATGGCTTCGCCATGTGGAACTCGGGCAGCTCGTAGTCCACCTCGACCACATGGGTGATCTTTGAGACGTGAATGAAGCTGTCACCCAGGGTGCGCGGCATACGCGGATTGACCTCCGCGATGACCACTTCGGCCACTTCAGCGGCGGTCTTGGTCACGCCAACCTCGACACCGAAGGAGCAGAAGCCGTGTTCATCGGGTGGTGACACCTGAATCAGGGCGGCATCAAGGGGTAGTTCCGTGCGATACAAGCCGGGAATCTCCGAGAGGAAGATCGGCGTGAAATCGGCCCGGCCATCCTGGACAGCGCTGCGCACGTCATGCGAGATGAACATCGTGTTGACGCGCAGATGGCCTTCCAAGGCTGGATCGTTAAAGGCTTCCGCGCCGACGGTCAGCACTTGCGCCACTTCGATGTTCTCAAGCTGGCGCGAGCGCTCGACCAGGGCTTGGATCACCACCTGCGGCACCGAGCAGTTGCCCGTCATAAAAACGCGCTGGTTCGAGTGGATAGATTGAAGCGCTTCTTCGGCAGTGCAGCGCCGCTCTTGATAGAGTTTCTCCCAGTGAGCCATCGTGTCTCTCCTTATTGGGCTACGCTGCGCAGCAGCTCGGCCAGTTGTTCATCCAGGATGTTACCCTGATGCACCACCACGCCACGCGCAAAATCCGGATCATGTTCGGCTGCCGTCATCACGCCCTGCTCCGCGATGCTGCGGATATAGGGCCAGGCCACATTCAGATAGGCATGTGTCGCAGTGCGTGCGACCACGCCTGAGATGTTGGGCACACAGTAGTGGATCACGCCTTCGTCGGTAAAGGTCGGATCGAAGTGGCTGGTCGGTCGGCTGGTCTCGATGCAGCCGCCCTGATCGATAGCCACATCGATCACCACGCTGCCAGGCCGCATTGAGCGCACCATCTCACGGGTCACCAGGCGTGGGGTCCGCGCCCTGGGCACCAGCACCGCACCGATCAAGACCTGCACGGTCGTGATCTCGCGGGCGATGTTGAAGTCATGGGAGACCATCGTCTTGACCCGCCCATCGAAATGAAGATCAACCCGACGCAGGCGCTCTAAGTCATTGTCGAGCACGAGTACATCTGCGCCCAGCGCGTAGAAGGCTCGCGCCGCCGCGATCCCGACCGTCCCTGCCCCGAGGATCATCACCCGGCTGGCCGGCACGCCCATCACCCCACTGAGCAGCACACCTGTGCCGCCGCTGTCGTTCTGGCAGTAGCGTGCCGCCACCTGTGCCGTCATCAGGCCAGCGATCTCGCTCAGTGGGCGCAGGACCGGCAGCAGCCCGTCCTCGTTCTCGATGGCTTCATAGGCGACCGCCGTAATCTGCCGTTCGATCAGGGTATTGATCACCTCGCGCGGGCGGGCGGCCAGATGCCAGAACGCACAGATCGTCTGGCCATCGCGCAGCATGTCGGCTTCGTTCAGGTTTGGGCTGGAGACTTTCAGTACCAAATCGGAGCGGCCATAGACCTCGCGCGAGCCATAGACGATGGTCGCGCCGGAACGCTCAAAATCGGAGTCCTTGAATCCGGCGCCTTCGCCTGCACCTTGCTCAACGTAGCAGCGGTGGCCAGCTTCGGTCAGCAGGCGCACCCCCTGCGGGGTAAGGCCGACCCGGTATTCACTGGGGGCCTGTTCGACGGGAATGCCAATATCCACGATGTGTCTATCCTTTGCTTAGCAGCACTCAAGATTGTTGATCACCGAGCGGACGCCCGGCGTGTCGGTAGCGATCTTCTCAGCGAGGGCGTCCTCGCCTTCTTCATCCACCCTGCCGCTCAGGGTCACCACACCTTTGTAGGCCGTCACGAGGATCATGTCATCGTTGAGATTCTCTGCCTCGGTCAGGCTTTGGGCAACGGCCAACTCCAGATGGGTGTCATCGATCAGCTTATCGATCACCTTTTTGACGTTGCGCGTCGATGCCGCTGCCACCAGGATGCTCTGCTTCATCGGGTTGGATTGTACAATGCCTTCGATCGTCACAATCCCATCAGCGACCTGGATTTCGATGGGCATGTGGGCCGTGCGCACAATCTCGATACTGTAAATGGCGTCGCGCACGTCGTCCAGAATTTGCTGATCGGCTCGGGTGAGTTTCTGGGGTGGGGTATGGGTCGTCATAGCTTCCTCCAAGGGCTAGTATGGTCAAAGTGGGGAAAGCGGTCCAGTGAAAAATCTCACGGAATGGTTGATGAATGTCATTGAGGTGATGTGTTAGCCTCAGTATACCCTAATTGCAGCGCGATCCCCTGTTTGACAGGTCTCAGAATTCGCGCTAGGCTTAGCGCTGTAACTTCCTCAAATCAAAGGAGGCGTGATCGCATGGCAAAAGTGAATAGAACTGCCCTTGTCGACGAGCGTGCGCCTTCCTTGAGCTTGCGTTAAGCTCCACGCTTTTCCGCACAACTGAATAGCTCTCGGCGCACGCAGCCCGCAGTACGATTCTTCCGCGGGATGATTGCATGCTGCCGTCTAACGATTCCGGCTGGCCCTGCTGCTCCCGCTCGCATTGGTTGATCAATCTTATTGTGAAGCAAAAGGATAAACCAGCGTTGCGTTCTAATCGCCAGTTTGACGACTACGACGACGAGTACGAAGCGCTTGCGGAGCAGTTCGACCCCACGCAGACGGATCGCCGGGCCCGCCGCAAGCGTAAACCCAAGGCCCAGCACACGCCCAAGAAAGCAGCGGCGGCGCTGGTCGAAGAACTCAGTGATGAAATGATCGGCTTGGAAGGCGGCTTTGAGACCAGCTATCGGCCCAGCAAGCACGAGGCCGGTTGGCTGCTGCAATCGCTGCGCGCCTTCTACGATCAAAGCCTGATCACCGATGTGCTTGCCCTGGTGAAAGGTGGCAAAGAGGCCAGCGTCTATCGCTGCGCTGCCCACGAAAGCACCGGAGAGGCTCTGCTGGCGGCCAAGGTCTATCGACCACGCATGTTCCGCCAACTGAGCAACGATGCCCAATATCGCAAGGGGCGCGGCCTGTTGAGTTCAGACGGGCACGATGCTCAGGGCCATAAACGCCGCATCGCCAACGCTCTGCGCGCCAAGTCAGCATTTGGCCAGCAAATCAAGCATACATCCTGGCTCATGCACGAGGTGCTCGCGATGCAGAAGCTGCATGCTGCCGGGGCGGCAGTCCCGAATGTGCTGGCCGCCAGCCAGAACGCCGTCTTGATGGACTATGTCGGAGATGAGCAGATGGCAGCGCCCACGCTAAGTGAAGTGCAGCTTGAGACAGATGAAGCACAGCAGCTCTTCAAGCAGGTGATGTATAACATCGAACGGCTGTTGGAGTATGGCTGGGTACACGGCGACCTGTCTGCCTACAACATTTTGTATTGGCAGGGCGAGATCGTTCTAATCGACTTTCCGCAGGTGGTCGACCTTCACCGGAATGACTCGTCCCGCTCCATTCTGGAACGGGACGTCACACGGGTCTGCGAGTACTTCGAGCGCTTTGGCGTCCACAGCCGCCCTAAGAAAATCACCCATGATTTATGGGACCGCTATGTCTACCTGCGCCCGGCAGACCTCCTCGCAGATCTGTCGCGCCTGGAAGAAGAATAAGCACGACAAAGCGAGCCAGGACGATGCCTGGCTCGCTTGATTCCTCTGGTTAGGCCGGGACCCGCTCTGCCAGCACATCGCGAGCAGCAGCCAGGGCCTCTTGCATCGTGGTGAAGATGCCGTGCTGAGCGATGCTATAGGTCGGCTGGTGGTTGATTGCCTGGGCAGCAACGCGCATCAGGAAGCCATCGCCAACCAGAAAAGCCGATAGATTCTCATACCACTCCGGGTTGAGCCGGGTAACCTCCGCCAGGCCCCGCATCATGGTTGAGAAGTCAAGCTGATGATCGAGCAAATCCCAAATGCCAACGACATGCCCTCCAAGGCGCGCCTTGAAGGCAGCGACGCTGTCTTGGGCGGCATGCATATCCTGGACTGGATCGTAAGGGGGAGCAAAACGCACAATGAT
>JAADYZ010000537.1 GCA_010092775.1 Chloroflexota bacterium | reverse complement strand
TCCCATGACCGATCATCAGCGGGCGCGACGGCTGATTCTTCTGCTAGGATGGCGTGGTCGGGGTGGCGCGAGCGGATGATCGATAGGACTTGTGCCTCGGCGGCGCGATCCGTGTCGGTGACGATCTCTCGCAAATGCTTCTCATGGATGACACGTGGACGGTCGTAGGCATGCCGGATCAGTTTGCCTGCATGGAGCGCAGCCATCTCTGCCGTCTGGCGTAGGGTGGTCAGCGTCGCGTCATCCAATCGGTTTAATCCTTAGCTCGTCAATGCGGATCAGGGTCGATCTTAGCAGGCGCCGTCGTTTTCTCCAACACCATCAGATGTGAAAGGCCGAAAACGCGCAATGGGGTCTGCTCGAAGCCATAAAGGACAGCCCGTAGGGCCTTGCCCAATGACGGGAAGCGCGTTGTGATGTTGTCGTAGCCGCCGAAAATGCGGGTGCTGTGGATAATCTTGAGGGGCAGCGGGCGGATCAGCGTAAGCAGGTCGCGCCGCGTGTAGGCCCGCACGTGCGGCGCTAAGCGATTGCGCAGCCCGTTGGGTAGATAATTGATCAGCGGGGTGTTGCCAAAATGATATTCACCGCGAAAGTAGTGGCCGTGTGTCTCGAATGGGTACCAACGATTGGGGCAGAAGAGGACGATCCGCCCGCCCGGTTTGAGCAAGCGTGCCATATCGCGCAGGGCCAAGCCATCATCCTGAACATGTTCAATGACTTCATTGGACAAAATCAGATCGAAGGTGTTGGGCGGATAAGGTTTATATTCTGATGCGGCGACATGCGCATTCGGGACATGCTGCTGGGCGACCTGAACCCGTTCTAGCTCAATATCAAAGGCGTAAACGTGGGGGCTATCCTCAAGCAAGTGCGCAGCATACTGCCCCAGTCCGCAGCCATCCACCAGGATCATCTCCAGTTCAGGCGGGGACCAGCGCCTAATCATGGCCAAGCGGCGCTGCTGGCCAAAGCGCCAGACATAACTCGGGGCTCCGCGCTCAGCGTGTTTGGCGTCGCTGCTGGTCTGGCTCATGGGGTGACCCTCGCTTGAAAGTCCTCAAGGCTAAGTGTCGTGCTGTCAATCTGCTGCGGTTGCAGGTTAAATAGGTCAACAGGCAGCGGCGCGTCAAGCCGCAATCGGGTGATCTCAATTTGGCGTTCTACCTCGCAGCGCTGTGAATCATCCGGATCAAGCTGAGAGCGGCAAGCTTGCGTGCGCAGGATGATCCCTGTGCGAGTATCGACCCAGTAGAGGGTGGGCGGCAGTTGAATGCTGGCTTCCTGACCCGGCGCACTGATGATAAGGGTATCTCGTCCGGCAATTGACTCACTGCCGAGGATGACCACATCGTTGATGCGGCTGCTCAAAGACTGGGCCACCCCTGTTGAGAAGATCAAAGCCGCCGCCCGTGAGGGGATCCGTAGACCAAGCGGATGCGGAGCGTTGACGCTGTCCGCCGTGACGGTGTAGCGCCGCAGAATACGCTGCTCGCTGGGTGGAAGGACTTCTAAGGCATGGACTGGAGGATCGTCTCGTTCGTGCAAGATGGCCTCACCATCGCTGGACCAGGTTATCGTGCTGCCGAGTGCCTGTTCGGTGATGAGTGCCGCCTCGTCGGGTTGGTGGATGAACAGCCGAGCCGTGAACTCGGTCCGCTCGCCATCGAGGGCGAAGAGGGTGGTAGTGGCCTCAGCTTCCAGGGTTTCCCAGGTCAGGTGACTGTAGCGCAGCAGGCTGAGCAGTTCTTCTGCGGAAGATGCCTCAGTCAGCGGGCGGGCGGGTAGGTCTGGTTCAGCCCGCCATGCGGCGCCAAACAGCGCCGCGAAGGGGCGCAGCCCCGCAAAGGTGGCGATGAATAGAACGCTCACCAGGACGAACGCCACAATGAGGCCGATGTCAAGCGGCGAAAAGCGGCGACGCGGTGTTGTGCTGGTCATTCCAAAGTGGCTAGTAGGTCGGTGATGGGGGCATCAAGTGGATTAACCGCGTAGGCGATCGCCAGATAGAAGGCAACATAGGCGCCAATTTGGACAAGGCTCATCTGCTGGGCCAGACGGCCTTCACCAGCCGCTTTGGTTCGATCGACAATCATACCCTGTTCTCGATACAGACGCGTGGCCCGGCGCTGACGCTGCGCAATGGCAGGGCTGTCGTGGCTGCACGAAAGGTGAATAATCTGGAAGCGATGGCTGTCAAACAAGTCATTGGGTTGGCCGATCGCGTTAAGGCCGCCGTAGTGCAGATCTGCTAAGTCTTCGGCGTAGGCCCGTGTCTTGGCCATCCGGTTGATCTGCATCTTCCAATAAGCGGCTACGGGACCAAGCAAGCCACTTCCCCAGATGATCGGCACACGCCACATCAACTGCCCCGCCAAGCGCTTGGCCGGATTCCGGGCCGCGTTCAGGTTTTCGGCGCGGATTGCCGCTTGCTCAGCTTGCAGGACCTTGACCGCCTCGTCGATTTGCTCGTCAAGCGGTAGATCGGGCAGGGTTACGGTGATAGCCCGCAGGATTGAGCTGACTTGTTGGCTAATGCTGGAAGACTCAGCTTGAAAGGTCCACAGTGGCTGGTGATGATCTTCGGCCTGCTGGGCCAGATCACTGCCCTCTGGCGCGATCGCCAGGCTGGGTAAGGCTTGTTTGACGGCTTTATCGTAGACTGATCGCACTTCGGCGGAGGCGTGCAGATCCTGAGCGGCAATGATCAAGCTTTGTGGCGATAAGTGCTCTGGTAGATCGCAACTTGGCGCCACCCGGATCGGCAGCGGGCTAAGCGGCCACAGGTAGGCCGCTGCCAATTCGGCGGCGACAGCCGCCTCGCCAACGGCGTAAATGATGATTTGGTCGGGCGATGCGGGTGGCTTGAAGTTATCCAGGGGGCGCTGCCAGCCCATGCTCAGGTCTTGCGGCAGGCGATCGAGCAGGCTCAGTAGGTTGGCACTGTCAATCGCGCGAATACGGTTCAGGTCTTCGTAGTCCATAGGTGGCTAAAGCTCATCCGTGACGCGAATATACTGTGACAATTCACGGCCAAAGGTGATCATCTTCTCGCGGTAGGCGCCGTCCAATGGAGTCACCATCATGTTGTAGGCGTCTTCACCGTTATCACGATAGTACTTCTTGCGAACGCTCATAACCTCGAAGCCGTACTTCCTGTAAAGAGCCTGCGCAGCGTAGTTGGAGACGCGCACTTCTAAGGTGACCTTGACCGCCTGATGGCGAATAGCTCGGCGGACCATGGTCCACATCATCAGTTCGCCTAGCTTGTTGCCGCGCCAGCGCGGGTGTACAGCAATGGTGCTAACATGCGCTTCGTCTATAATCTGCCACATGCCACAATAGGCGACTAAAGGCCCAGACTGCGGCACATGCCCCGGCGCACCACTGAGTAGATAGCGAAATAATCCTCGCAAGCCATCCGGGCGGCCTTCAGCCTGATTGGCGTCCTCTAGCACGATCATCGTTGAGCGTGGGTTGCTGGTGATTTCGTAGCGATACGTACGGGCAGGCCAGGCGG
This sequence comes from Chloroflexota bacterium, assembly GCA_010092775.1. Lineage (GTDB taxonomy): Bacteria > Chloroflexota > Anaerolineae > Aggregatilineales > UBA3940 > TC-71. The sequence continues at coordinate 4,033 of JAADYZ010000537.1, read as the reverse complement.
TTGGGAAGGACAAGCGGTCGAGTGTGAGTACCTCGTCGATGTCTGGCAGACGCATCTGGCGGACAATGACATGAGGCCGTGTATCCGCTTGAGTTTGCGAGTCAATCGAGGTGTCGATAGAAGCCATAAGCACTTTGTAGTTGGTGAACGATCAGCGCAAGTATGTTGGTACGACAGAGGCCGGGTCTTCCGCATCATTTAGACGCTCATGAGCAAGTTCCGCCAGGAAACCTGCTCGGCGGAGCCGACCAGCAGCCGACCGTGCTAGCTTAACATACTTGTGGGGGGCAATCAACGGGATAACGGCTTTATCGACCTCGCCCACCACCCGTGTGATCTGCGTGATGTCTGCCAGCAGATTCTCCCAGGTTGTGTTGCGTGGCTCACCATCTGGCTGCCAGCGTTGCCCGTCGGATTGATAGAAGCCCACGCTGATCCGGCTGCGACCTGCGTGAATGACGGCTAGCAAGCGCTCCTCGGTGAGCGGCTGTGCAGCCGCGACAATGTCTAGGGTGGGAATGGCGACAATCGGCAGCGCAGGTGATCGCCCTAATGCCAAGCCCTTGGCAAAGCTCATGCCAATGCGTAGACCTGTGTAGGAACCTGGCCCTTGTGCCACTGCCAGTGCGCTCAGGTCGCCAATAGAAACGCCCTGATGCCCCAGTAAGTGCTGCACGGCTGGCGCAAGTTCAACCGTGTGGCGATTCGGGCTGCTCCAGGTGCGCTCTTCACGCAGACCTTCTTCTGGGCTGAAGAGCGCCAGACTGATCATGCGGGTGGCGGTGTCAATCGCCAGGATCATGATAGAGCGTTAGCGGAAGCGACGGGCCGGTCAATCTGACTGAGTTCGTCACGTAGGCGGGCGTAAGCTTGATCGATGGCGCTCAGCAAAGCCGGATCGCACTGTGCCTGTTCGCAGAGGGCTGGGTTGTACCACATGGCGATTCCCAGTCGACGGTAGTCGCGTGTCTCTTGGAGTGTGTTCAGACGTCCCAGCGAGTCGTTCATCACCTTGTGTACGTCGTCTAAGCGGCGCTCTGCATGATTGATGGTCTCTTCAAGCAGGATCAGCTTGGGGTCGGGCCAGAGACGGCGCAGCGGTGTCGCGTGGCGTCGATACTGCGCCCGCACCTGATTAATATTTTGCACCTGAGTCTTCCAATAGCTGATGAAGACAGCGCGCAGCCGGGCAAAAGCGTCCAGATCGTCTAGTAGGTAAGCGCCGAGCCGATCGAGTGACTTGAGGAGGCGATTGACAGCGCTCTGAACGTAGCGGGCTTTAGCCGCTTCACCCAACCAGGCTCCGCTGATCGCCCCACCAATCGCGCCGATAACGCTGCCAACTAGCGTCCCCGCGCCAGGCATGACCAAGGTACCCAGTGATCCGCCCAACTGCCCCCCCAGTGCGCCACCGCCACTGCGGGTAGATACCTCGATTAGAGCATATTCGAGGTTGCGCAGCGGACGTGTACCCTGCTGATCGCGCCGCCAGGCTCGGTAACCTGCAAAGGCGATGCTGACATAGGGAATGCGCCCCAAGAAGCTGCGGCTCATGAAGTTTCCTAGATTGCTGCCATCTACCAGGCCATCCACACTGTTGAGCAGTGCGTCGGTTGCGCCATCGACTGAGCCGTCAGCTGCGCCATCGATTACGCTGTCCGCTGCACCATCCAGTGAGCCACTAGTGGACCCTCTAATTTGCTCAAGGGCGGCACCCGGGAGCAAGTCTAGCAAGCTTTCCAGCGCGGAGACACTCTCACCACTGGCCATGAGCGCCTCAATTTGATCGATGATCGGAAACCTCCACACCATATCGACCGCACCATCAAATACGTGCAGGGCTTCGATGCGTTGGAAATAGTCGTATACGTGTTCGACAATGGGTTGATCAAACAGGGTAGACAGATCTGTCCCGTCTTGCAACGCGTTCGCTAGCCGCAGCGTTGTTTGGGTATCGAAGTCTTGCCAGGCTTGTGGAGCGGCGGCGCTGAGATGCCAGGCGACGTCCAGGTAGGTCACCGCACCAATCGCCGCGACTTCGGCAGCATCCAGTGCCAGTGCTTCGAAAGTTGGTTGTTTGCTGAGCTGCTCCAGCGGGAGGGGTTGATATAATTTGGCGCGTAAGTCCGCAATGTGCTTCTCGCGAGCGCGTAGAAAGAGATGCAGCGCCAGCGCGAGAAGGCCAATGAGCGCGGCGGAAGCGAGGAAAACGATAAACCCATCAAATAGCGACATCAAGAATGCTCCATCATGTCGAGTAATGGAGGAAGCTTACCATCGCAGGGTGTCAGTTCTCAAGCGATTGGCGCGGAGGGGCCTTACTCGTGGAGGCTATCCGTGAATAATGCATCTGGAATCAACATGATCTTACCGAAGGATTCACCTGACTCAATGCGCTCGTGCGCTTCACGAGCTTGGCTCAGTGGATAGGTCGCATCGATGATGGGTTCGAACGTGCCATCTTCGAAGAGCTGCATGACGACGTAGAAAGTCTCACGCCGAATCGGTTGGAACGCCCCGACGATGCTGGCATTTTTCATGATCAAGTCTTCGACGTTAATCTTGGCTTTATCACCGCTCAAGGTGCCAACTGACACCACGCGACCCCCATAGGCCAGCATCTCGATCGAGCTTTGTAGGGTGTCTTTGCCGACGAGATCGACCACCAGAGAAGCGCCTTGGCCATCTGTCGCGTCCATCACACGTTCGACCAAATCCCTGGCGTTGCGCCGCAGGACAACATGGCCGCCAACTTCGCTGACGCGGTCCATCTTTTCGCGGGATGTGATTGCGATGACGTGCCCCTCATGCCGGTTGGCGATCTGAATGCAAGCGGTGCCTACTCCGCTCGACGCCGCGTGAATGACGATATGCTCGCGCCGCCGGATCCGAGCACGATAGAGCAGGGCAACCCAGGCCGTGGAGAAGGCCATACCGATCGCGGCGGCAGTGCGGGTGTCCAGGCCAGGGGGCAGGCGCCGCAGCTCGCTGACTGGGATGGTGGTGTATTCCGCATAACCCCCATTACGATCGCGCCCCAATGCCTCAAAGGAGGCTGTGACGCGTTCGCCAATCTCCCATTCGCGGACCTTGTCGCCGATGGCGACAATCTCGCCTGCCACGTCCATGCCCAAAATATGGGGGCGGTCTTCGGGTAGACCAGTCTGGCCGGAGCGGTGAAAGATGTCGAAACGGTTCACAGTCGATGCGTGAACTTTGATCAAAACTTCATCGGGACCAGGCATAGGCGTGTCGATGTGGGTGACTTTCAAGACACTAGCGTCACCCAGTCCCTTCATCACGACAGCCTGCATGGTTTGCGGAATGACGTACTGCATAGGAGTCCTTTGTTCTGTTGAAGGCTACCTATCAATATAGCACGAAACTGAAATCACACATAGTGGCCTCTGGTCCCATACAACAGTCTGGCTTACAGACTCAGCGGCTCTCGATGTCGCGCAGTGCATCGGCGGCGGCGCGGCGCACTCTGCTTTCATCGTCAGCCAGCGCTTCTTCAAGCGCATTGATGGCCTCGGGGCTGCGCAGGGTGCCCAAAGCCTGAGCCACAATTTCGCGGACCTGCCACACTTCATCCTTCAACGCCCGGATCAATCCAGAGAGCGCGTCTGTGTGCCCCACATGGCCCAGGGCGCGTGCCGCGGCCTGGCGTACATCTGGGTTTGGGTCCTCTGTAAGGGCATGCAAGAGACCCGGTAGGGCTGACATGTGACCGATGTGGCCCAGGGCCCAGGCCGCATTGGAGCGCACATCTGGGTTGTGGTCAAGCAGCGCTTTTTGCAGGGCGGGTACCGCTGATGGGCTGGAGATAATGCCTAAGGTCCAGGCCGCACCGCTGCGGCGGGCGGGCTGTTCATGGTTCAGGTCGGTGATCGGTTGCTGAAGAGCGCGATCACCGATGCGACGCAGAGCTTGCGCGGCGGCAGCACTGAGCAATTCGTTACCGGATTGAAGCTGGCGCAGCAGATCGTTGACGGTTGGGTCTTCACCATCGGGCTGCTGGTCCGCTTGATTC
>JAADYZ010000536.1 GCA_010092775.1 Chloroflexota bacterium | reverse complement strand
GGCTCTGGGGGAATGGGCGGCCCACAGGTGACGGAAATCCCCGCTGGGGGAATGGCAAGCTGGCCGCTTTCATCTGGGCGGACCACAGCATAACCGCTGCATCCGAGGGTGGTACCGACCTGCGTGTCCTCAAAATGGAAAACCAGGGCCTCGCCATCGGGTAAGGTGACCGACATCAGTTGGAGCAAGGTCAGGTTGAGTTGGTCAGGATTGCCTACACGCTCAACCACGACCCCGCGCACCACATCGAGGCTGCTTGGGCCTTCGGCAACCGGTGGCAGTTCGGCGGCTGGTTCTTCTGATGATGTGTCAGCATCTGGGTTTGACGGCGGATCAGCGGCCAAGGTTGGCGATGAGGGTTCGGCGGGCGCGGATGACCCACAGGCGGCCAAGACCAAGGTGGCCATTAACAGGGCAAGCATTCGATGCATAAGCGTTAGTCCGGATCGAGAGATGAGAAATACTGGCGGATCAAATCGCGCAGGCCAAGCGGCACATAACCGCTGTCGAGCGCCTCATTGACGGCGTCTTCATAGTCGCCGAATACGTCACTATAGTCAACACTGGAGTCCCCATCAGGGTTCTCAGCGAAGTCACCTTCAGTGCCGGTTGGCGCTCCCGCCCCCGGATCACCGGGGATGTCGACGTCTTCGCCACCTTCGCCGCCAACACGCTGCGGATCAAAGATGTCATCGAAAGGGGTCTCTCCGCCATCACCAGGATTGTTGTCCGTTGGCAGCTCGTCACCGGCCTGGCCTCCCTGGGCAGGATCACCCGGTTCTTCGTCGCCAGCCCCGGAGCTGCCCGGCTGACCCTGGCCAGGCGCACCACCTTCGCCGCCTTCATCAGGCAGGACCTCACCCATGCCACCTTCACCGGGTTGTGGGGGGCCTTCGCCGGGTTGGCCGCCGCTGCCGGGGGCGTTCTCACCCCCCTCGTCGCCTTCGTCACCACCTGCGACGTTGCCCTGCCCTTCTTCCAGCGCCTCGCCCAATTCATCGAGTTGTTGAGCTTCGCCAGCATTTTCGGCGATCTCGCCTGCGGCCCCTTCAAGGGCCTCCTGGGCACCTTCCACATCGCCTGACTCCAAGGCTTCAGCGGCTTCTTCTAACTGCTCGGCCAATTCTGGATCGCTGCCTTCAAGTGCTTCCGCCGCTTCACGCAGGGATTCGGCTAGCGCGGCGGCTTCCTCTGGCGACAGATTAGATGGATCGATGTTTTCCAGCGCTTCTGCTGCCTCCAGAAAATTGCCTTCTTCGAGGGCCTCGCCAGCCTCTTCTGCGGCGGTGCCATCAAACAGCCCACTCGCCTGCTGGAGTGCTTCCTGACGTTCTGCGGCAAACTCTTCGCTCAGATCATCCAGGTCTTGCTGCGCTTCGTTGAAGGCCGCCACGGCTTCTTCCTGGCTGACGCCATCCTGTTCAAGCGTTTCAATGAGATCATCAATAACCTCAAGCACCTGCCCGGCCTGCTCATCGGTCAAGCTGGGGTCCTCCAGAACTTCCTGACGGAGTTCTTCGAGTTGTTCGATTTCCTCTGCGATGGCTTCTTCGGTCTCGGCGATGCCCGTGAGGAATTCGTCCTGCGGGTTGGGTAGAAACAGGGCAAAGCCCAGGCCAATCGCCAGCGCAGCAACGACACTCCACTCACGCCAATCGGTGGCCAATGGCAGTTCTTGGCGGGCGTCTACCCCACTCACAGCCTGCATGGTGAGGGCTAACTGCTGATCTCGGATGACCTCAGACTGGGTTGGGATCGCGCCGTTGGCCAATTCCAGCGCCGTAGTCGCGCGATCGCGCAGGCCGAACTGCTGGTCAAAACGGGCTGCAAGCTGATGAACGCCGCGAGGCCAAGCCCAGATCACGGCGAGCGTGGCAATCAGACCGATGCCAATCAGCACGGCACTGAGGGGCACCAGCGTCGAGCTGAGCACGATGGGCCAGATTCGTGCAGCCACCCCTACCAGCAACGCGATAAGCAAGCCAATCAACAGGCCGCGTGGCAGCCAACGCAAACTGTGCTGCAAGCGCAGCCGATTATCCCAGCGTTGCAATATGCGGCGCAAGTCGCGAAGGTCGGTTGGAGCGCCGGACGTGGCACGCTTCATCATAAGGTGGATGCTGTCCTCATCTGCTAGCGGAATGCCTCAGGAGTGTAGCGGCAGGGTCGGCCTTCTTGCCAGGGCACAATGGCGCCAGCGCTGGATTATTGCCTAGACGTCAACTTTCTGCACTTCTTTTACGGTGGCGCGGATCATGACGAGCGTTGCCAGCGTGTAGAGTAGGATGTACAGAATCCAGGGCGAGACCAGTGGAATTGACGTTCCGTTAGAGAGCGTGGCGCTATAGACGCCGATGGTACCCTGATTGAGCAAGACGATTTCCGTCAAGACTGAGGCCGAAATCGGGTTGGTGGCCGACAAGAACAGCGCGATGTACTGTGCTAGAGCTTCCCACAGGCTGGCGATTAGGGCGTTGTCGATCGCGAAGGTGAGGCCCGTCATGAATCCGACCAGGGCAAGCGTCACCAATGGCAGGGCGACGGTGGTGAAGAGGGCGAAGGTATAGGTTAAGACGCTAGCGGAAAGGGTCTTTTGGGTGCGCGCTGAGAAGTAGATGCCCACCGCACCGTAGCCCACTGCGGTGGTAATCAACAGGACAATCGACAGAATCACTTCGGTCATGATCACGCCGCCCATCAAGAAGGCCAGGCTTTGCAGCGGGATCGCGACGACCAGCAGCAGCACAACAAAGGCCAGCGCCGCCAGCAGCTTTCCCGCGACCAAGCGGCGGGCCGGCAGCAAGGTGGTTCGCAGCAGATCATAGGTTTGGCGCTCGCGTTCTGAACTGATCGCGCCGGCTGTAAAGGCTGGTGAGATGAAGCAGACCAGGAACAACTCGACCGCAACAACCCCGCCGAAGATCAGCTTACCGATCGCGCCGCCGCTAGCACTGAGCGAGAGCGGGTTACTGGCCGTATACACCAGATAGAGCACGACAGCGAAGGCGCTCATCAGGCCGACAAAGATCGTTAAGATGATGAAGGTGCGCACGCCACGCATCCGCCCGCGTAGTTCCTTCAGGGCGACAGGGTTGCGGCGAATAAAGGCCCCTAATTGACCGTAGTAGGGTTCGCTAGGTGATTCAGTCGTTTCCACGTTCGTCTCCGGGTTCCTGTTGATCGCTGACGGGTTCGTCAGGCTGCGTTCGTTGGGGCGCGCGCGGCGGATCTTGGAGCCAGCGGGCGTTCTGATCGTTAATGCGGGTGGCCAGCCAGACAGCCGCCACGCCGGCACCTAGCAGCATGAGCAGGCGCAGCAGCTCGAACGGACCGCGCAGCAGCGGCATGCGCGTCAGACCGTTCCAGGCGAGCACAAGCAGCGGTGTACCCAACAGCACACCGAGCAGCGCTGCCAAGGGGCTGAGGCTGGCGTCTTGCAGGACGAGGGCCGAACTAATACCGGCAACGACGAGCAGCGGCAAGACTGCCCACGGTAGCAACCCTGCACTAAGGGCGCGCAATGCCAGCCGACCATAGGGGATGCTCCCATCGGGAAGCAGCCAGGTGACCTGACCACCGGCTGTTGCGCTGCCGAGGCTCTGAGCTGAGTCTCGCCAGGTGGCGAAATCGGAAAGATCGAGGCGCAGCAGGCTGAGAATGAGAACCGGGGTGAGTGCCAGGGCGACAACGATCAGCCAGCGCAGACGCCATAATGTGACCCAACATAAGCCCCAGCAAACGTCCGGTGGCTCCACGCCGCTCAAGTTGCGTGGGTCTTGGCGAGGGAAGCGCATCTGGCGGGCCACACGGTCCGCACCTGCTACGGGCGCAACGATCAGCGGCAGCAAGACCGCTC
>JAADYZ010000535.1 GCA_010092775.1 Chloroflexota bacterium | reverse complement strand
AGATGTGTATAAGAGACAGGCGCAAGAGATGATGCCGCCCTCCGCCGTCGCCAGAACGAGACCACCCGCCGCTTCCCCAAACTCGATGATAGGGACTTCCGGCGCTTTCCCTGGTACACAATCGCGATTGTCTTGCTGCTGTTGGTCATGGCCTGGTTTGCGGCAGGTATGATGATCGGCTTCCAGGCGCGCGCACAGATCAATCAAGTGACGCTGGTCGCCATCAATGCCGATCAAACGCAAGAGGCCGCTACCGCCACCAGTTTTGTGACCGCCACCGAGCAGTTCTTCGCCACTGAAACGCAAGATCAGCTTGATCTGCTGGCGCAGACTCCCAGCCCAACGGCAACCTCCACCGCAACAGCCACCCCAACCGAGACGCCCACCCTGACGCCGTCGCCGACCGGCATCGGCGGCAGCAGCGGTCTGATCGCCTTTGTATCTGAACGCGACGGCGATCCGGAAATCTTTGTCTTGAATCCGGCGACGGGCCAACAGGTGCAGCTCACGGACAATTTGTCAATCGACGCGGGGCCGTCCTGGTCGCCCGATGGGCGTTTCATCGCCTATCATGAGCAGCCAGAACCCAATGTCCAGCTCATCTATATCACCGACCTGGATGGCAATATCATTCAGTTGACCGAGGGTATCCGTTTTGATAACTGGCCGGTGTGGACTTCGGACGGCGAGCGGGTCGTTTTCCACTCCTTCGACGCGGGCCGCTCTTTCATCCGCTCGGTTACGCCGGCAGGTGAAGATGAGACAGTGATCCAGCAGGTCCCTGCGCTGCAAGTGGCACCGATCTCCAATCTGGCTCCCAATAATCGCCTACTGACTTTCTTTAGCCTCGACCCCAACGGCGATCGTGAGATCATCACCCTGGATTTGGTCAGCAACCAGCGCACCGTGCGCACTCGTGGCTTTGGCGACATCCGTTTTGTGTCCTTTTCGCCCGATCGCAGCCAATTGGTCTATAGCTCGGTGATTGGGGTGGACAACGGCACGCGCGAAATCTTCCTGACGGAAGCCGGTTGTACGCTGATCAACGTGCCTGCCGATTGCAACATCGTGCAGCTCACCGACGATGAATTCAACTACCTGCGTCCACGCTTCTCGCCGGATGGCACACGCATCCTGGTCGCTTCAGATCGCGCCGGTAACTTTGATCTATGGACACTGGACCTGGAAGGCGGCGACTTCCAACAGCTTACCGAGTCGCTCTTCGATGACTACGATGGCGTCTTCCAGCCTGTCCTGGAGTAGCGTACATCACAGACTCGGCTAGAGTTTGAGTGGCGATGAACGGCGCGCTAAACTCGATTCATCGAGGTAGACTACTATGCGACGTGCCTTCATTGCCACAACTTGGACGGAAGATTCGGCAGACGATGATATTGATACGCTGATCAAAGCCATCGATCGCTGCTATGATTCCTTGCAGCCGCTGCTAGGACGCTTTGGCCAGTTCAACCCCCTGCCCCAGCTTAAGGTCTTTGGCTCCTGGGAGCTGAGCAACACCGCCGCCACCAGCCCCTTCCCCAACTTTGAGTGGATGATCGACCGCAGCCTGTCGGATGATGGTAAAGCGGTTGTAGCTTCACGCTTTGTGGACATGGTACACCTGGAACCATGGCAGAGCAGCTTTCCCCACTTCGACCTGACACTCATCGACCTCCCGTTGATCGATGATGTACGGCGCAGCGCCACCCATTACGACGCGCTGGGGATGTGCCAGCCCGGCCTTGTCTCTGTGATCTCCACCGCACCGCTAGAAGTAATCGACGATCCGGACTTGCGTGCCTTGACGCTATCTCATATCGTCGCGCACTACTTGGGCCGCCTGGTCGGGACGCTTGAGTTGCAGCCCGCTGGATACATCTACCCACGTGCGCCCCATCGCCACTGCTTGCGCACCTGCGCCATGCGCTATCTCGATGACAACCCCATGTTGGCCCTCAGTTTTGCCCAGGAGCAGGCCGAGAAGGGCCTGATCTATTGCAGCGATTGCCAGCATGATATGGTCGCCGCGATGGTCAACTATCGTCTCGGCATCAACTAGCCCCAAGACTTCATCAAGCGGATCGCTTGCGCAGCCGACCGGCCAAAACGGGCGGAATTTGCGGCATGTTCACCCAAAAGCGAATGCGGTCGGGTGTGGCCTGTTCCGGCGGAAAAGCAACTTCATTAAGGCCATCCAAAACGAGCCCGGCCTCGAAAGCCGCCGCGACCAGCTCACTCAATGGGCGATGGTAATAGGGATGGGGGTTGGGTTCATCGACTGAGCCGACGGCCTTGGTCGGCGGTACGCCGAGATAGGCGCTGATTTTCAATCCATGTACGATCTCAAGCAAACCGTCATGGTCGATGATTTCGGTCAAGAACACCGGATTGTTCGAGTTGAAGGCCGGATGGGCAGTCGCGAAGACAAAGCGCCCTTGGGTGCTGAGCATCTGCGCGACGGCGCGATATAGTGGCGCAATCACGGGCATGTCCATTAATGCCATCGTGCATACGATCGCATCGAATGCACCCAGCGCGAGCAGCGCCGCTTCATCGGTCGCATCCACAACGCGATAATCGATCTCGCCGCCGCGCGCCTGTGCGCGCTCAATCAAGGCTGGGCTAAAGTCTACCGCCGTGACGGTGGCCCCCCAGCTAGCCAGCCGCCTTGCCATCACGCCGGTTCCACAAGCCACATCGAGCACCCGTTCGCCGGGCCGAACCCCTAGCAGCGATTGAACTGCCGGTTCCACCAATTCACGGTGAAAGCTGTTGCCCAGG
>JAADYZ010000095.1 GCA_010092775.1 Chloroflexota bacterium | reverse complement strand
TCTGGGGACGGCATCTGTCGTGCCCGACGAAGATCACGAAAATACGCACATGGTCTTGCAAGGCCCTGCCGGAGCAATTCTGATCGATTGCGTAGGCCGCCCTTTGACCAACCTGAAGAAGATTGGAATCGCCTTCAACGATCTCCATGACATTATCTTGACCCACTTCCATCCTGACCACGTCGGATCGGTGCCCAATCTCCTCATTACCTCCTGGCTGCTGGGCCGCCGTGAGCCGCTCCGCCTGTATGGGCTGGCGCATTGCATGGAACGCATCGAGGATTTGATGACCATGTATCACTGGGAAGAGTGGCGTGGCTTCTATCCCGTCGCTTTCCACTATGTGCCTGAACGCGAAGATGTTCTGGTCTTCGAGAACGAAGATTTTCGGATCACCTCCTCGCCCGTGCGTCACTATGTGCCCGTGATTGGCTTGCGGATTGAGGTCAAGGAGACGGGCTTCGTGCTGGCCTACTCATCGGATACCGTACCCTGCCCGGAAGTTGTGCGCCTCTCTAAAGACGCTGACCTGCTGATCCATGAGGCTGCGGGCTTTGAGCCGCTCGGGCACGCTGCCGCATACCAGGCTGGCGAGATGGCCACCAAAGCTGGTGCCAAGAGACTTGGCTTGATTCACTATCCGGTTTGGGAAGCAGACACCAGCCATCTGGTCCCCGACGCTGAATCGACCTTTGACGGCCCCGTCTTCTTGTGCGAGGATTTCATGGAAATCCCCTTGAAGCCAGAGGAATAGCCTAGTCGCGGAGCGCGGTCAGGAGCCAATCTGTCGCCTCGTCGGCGCTGTCAAAGAAACGCAGGTTGTCTAGCCCACTTGGGGTGCCACCCACCAGGCCGAGAATCATCTCTACTACGCTGCCACCTTCGGCTATGGCCAGGCGCGACTCGCCCGCTTTGGTGCTTAAGCCGGGTAGGGGAACGCCGTCAAGCCCGGTCAGAATGCTGTTAAGCACCTGCATGGCGTTGGACTGTGCGAGGTTGAACAACAGCCCCAGGGTCTCGCCTGTACCGGTCAGCGCGGTCAACTCCGACCGCAGACGCATCAAATCCTCTGCAGTCAGGCCGCCGCTGAAGTGAATCTGCACAAGACGCTGCTCTTGCGGATGGCGATCAAGCGTGTATGGCATTAGCCCGCTGCCTCCGTTTCGGCAACCAGCCGAACTGTGGCATGTAGGAAGCCGAAGAGTTCGTTCGGTGGCATGAGTTCCATCACCTCAACGACCTCGAACCAATTGCGGCCAAGTAGAACTCGGTCGCCCAATTTGGGCGGTTCATCGACATTGGCGATCGCGCCAGGATGCTGGCCGTCATCAACGACATAGCTAACTTTGTAGACCATTTTGTCCTCCGAAAAGTGGGGTTAGGCATTGGCTCGGCGAAGGCGAAAGGAGATGTCAGCGGCCATATTGCGCATCACGTGATAGCCAATATCTGTATTGGTCTCGCAGAGTGCTTCAAACGCCGCTTGATCCATATACGCGACTTCGGCAGCCTCCGTCGCCACCTGGACTGTCGCTGAACGCGCCCCCTGGTCGATCAGGGCCATTTCGCCGACCACCTGGCCGGGGCCCAAGTTGATCACAATGTGACCGTCTGGGAAATGCTCATTGGTGATCACAACTTCAACGAAGCCGTCACCGATCAAGTACAATCCATCAGCTTCGTCACCTTGTGAGAACAGCTTCTCATCGCGAGTAAAGGTCCGCTGCACAAAGACCTTGGCCAACTCCTCCAATTGCTTGGACGAAAGCCCAGCAAACATTTCTACACGGCGCAGCAACCGTATGGTGTCCATAATTTGTCTCCATGATTCGAAAGACGCTTGCAGGCGATTGTACTCACATCATCGCAAGCGAACCACCTTGCGACATTTTGGCGGGATTTCCGTACACTAAGAAAGATACAGCTCTGTTATTTGAGGCCCTTGACGCAAACCAGGGCTTGGGATATACTGAAAGAAGCTTCTTTAGAACAAAAGTTCTATCTCAATCTACACTGTGATGGTAAAGATTCGTGACGAAAAACCGTAATATTAGTGACGATAATCTACGTGCCAAGACCCCAAGGCATGGTAGTGCCCCCCTCGGTATTCAGGCAATCGTTCAATTGATTGTCGTCGGCTCACTCGCCCTCCTGGGCTTTAGCGCGGTGTGGTTTCTGGTGGGTGCTCCGCTTGATCCACTCGTTGTTGTTCTGCCCTTCGGAGGCCCTGATGAATCAGCCGTCGCGTCGGAGCCAGAAGTAGTCGGCCTGGGCCTGTATGAGGCCGTGAGCCAGCGGCCTATCGATGAACCTTGGCTTTCGCCGATCTTCACCCCTTCGATCCAGTATTGGAAAGACGACATCATAGAGTGGGCCTCGGAGCACGACCTCGATCCCAACCTCGTGGCTACCGTGATGCAAATCGAGTCCTGCGGCTACCCGAGGGCAACCTCGGTTGCTGGCGCAATGGGCTTGTTCCAGGTCATGCCCTTCCACTTTGAGACCGGTGAAGATGGCTACGATCCAGAAACAAATGCCCTACGCGGTATGATTTACCTGAGCCGAGGTCTCAATCTGTCCAATGGCCATGCGGGCTTGGCTCTCGCAGGCTATAACGGCGGGCATGGGGTAATCAACCGTGATTACAATACCTGGGCCAACGAGACTCAACGCTACTTCCGTTGGGGTAGCGGCATCTATCGTGAGGCCTCAGCAGGCTGGCAGACCAGCCCCACCTTGGATGATTGGTACACACGCGCGTCGGGGCTGTGTGGAACCGCTGAGAGCTATTTGGGAATCTCCGCAAATTAGCATCAAGCAAACCATCGATCCTTGAGGAGCGCGCCACTGCATTGCAAGCGCGCTCTGTTTGATTCAGCATCCATCAAAACCGTATCAGAATAATCGCCTGCCACTCCCTTGCGTACAAATCTGATAAGCCCTGTGGTACAATTACCCAGGCATTGTGGTTGTTAAGCCACTCAACGATCCAAGTGCTGCAAGGCTGAGAATTTGAACGTGACGTGTGAGGCAGCGTTCTATGGCGACTGAAGATGATTCACTACAAGCGTCCTCCGACCGCTACGGCGGCGATCAATTCCGCATCGTCAGCCGAGGCCGCGAGTTCCTCGCCATCCGCTACACGCATGCTTGGCGTCCCCCGACCGATGTACTCGAATTCGAAGATCGGATCGAGGTCGTGGTCGAGATAGCGGGTATGCGGGACGGTGACTTTCACGTGACGTTCAATGACCGACGGCTTACGATCAGTGGCAGTCGTGCCCGTGTAGAGAAGCAAGCGGCGGCTGTGCATCAGCTCGAAGTTCGCTATGGCGCTTTCCGTACCGATGTCGTCATACCCTGGTCTGTAGACGAAGACCAGATCCGCGCACGCTATGACGATGGTTTCTTGGTGGTCACCTTGAGTCGAGCGAAGGCGCGCCAGATACGGGTCGTTGAGGTAGACAAAGGACTGAACGATTGAGTCCCTTGGGTATAGAGGGGGCATGCTATGGCGGATGCTGAAACGCACGACGAAGACACTAATCGAAGTGAGATGGTAGAAGACGCAAACGGTCTGGAAATACCATCCGAACTACCGATTCTCCCTCTGCGTGGCATGGTGGTCTATCCCAATACAGCCGCCCCCCTGTTGATCGGACAGCCGAGATCGATCAGCTTAGTTGACGACATCGTTTCGCAGGAACGCTTGCTCGGCCTCTTTGCCTCTCATGACCCCGATCTAGAGACACCGGCTCCAGATCAAATCTACCAGATCGGTACGCTTGCCGTAGTTCATCGTCTGTTCCGTGCGCCCGACGGCACCATTCGGCTCTTAGTACAAGGGTTGCGTCGCATCCAGATTGTGGAGTATCTCAATACGGAGCCCTATCTCACCGCAGCCATCAATGAGATGCCCGAGGACGCTGAGGACACCATTGAGGTCGAGGCCTTGATGCGCAATATCGGTGAGCAGTTCCAGCATCTCAGCGAGTTGGTCCCCAATCTACCAAGTGAACTCATCACAACGGCTCTCGAAATCGAAGACCCCGTTCAGTTAGTCTACCTGGTAGCCAGTTACCTTCGTATCGATCTGGACGAAGCGCAGCAGCTCCTTGAGCTTGACAATGCCTCCGAGAAGCTGCACCGTTTGATGACCCTCTTGGGTAAGGAACTTGAACTGCTGGAATTGGGTCAGAAGATACGGGACGACGCCCAAACCGAAATAGAGAAGGTCCAGCGCGAGTTCTTTCTGCGAGAGCAGCTCAAGGCCATCCAGCGCGAGTTGGGCGAAGCCGACGAAACCCAGATGGAGGTTGAGGAGTTCCGCCGCAAGATCGACGAGATGGCAATGGCCGAGGAAGCCGAACGAGAGGCACGACGAGAGTTGGACCGGCTCTCTAAACTCCCGACGGCTGCCGCTGAATACGGGGTGATCCGCACTTATCTGGATTGGCTGACCAACGTGCCGTGGGGACAGACCACCGAGGACAAGCTCGACATCGGCCACGCGCGTACCGTCCTTGATGAGGATCACTATGGTCTGGACGACATCAAGGAGCGCATCCTGGAGTTTCTGGCCGTCCGCAAGCTGCGTACTGAACGCGCGGACGAACTCAGCGAGGACCAGCCAGAAGATGTCGATGTGATCCGGCGCGAACGAGAGGGGGTCATTCTGTGTTTTGTGGGGCCACCTGGTGTTGGCAAGACATCCCTGGGGACTTCCATCGCGCGAGCAATGGGCCGCAAGTTCATCCGCATGAGCCTGGGAGGCGTCCGCGATGAAGCTGAGATTCGTGGCCACCGCCGGACCTACATCGGTGCGATGCCCGGACGGATCGTCCAGGCACTTCGTCGCGTAGGCACCATCAACCCCGTCATCATGCTGGACGAGATCGACAAGCTTGGCATGGACTTCCGCGGCGATCCGGCGTCAGCTCTACTCGAAGTCCTCGACCCAGAGCAGAATTTTGAGTTTCGCGATCACTACCTAGACGTCCCAGTTGATCTGTCGCAGGTGTTCTTCATCACCACCGCCAACACCCTAGACACGATACCAAGCCCCCTGCGCGATCGCATGGAGATCATCCGCCTCTATGGCTACACGGAGAGTGAGAAGATCGCTATCGCACAGCAGTATTTGGTGCCGCGCCAGCTTAAAGAGAATGGCCTGCGCTCAGGCGAATTGGCCTTTGCTGATGACGCCCTCAAGCAGATCATCCAGTATCACACGCGCGAGGCTGGGGTACGCAACCTTGAGCGCGAGATTGGAGCTGTTTGCCGCAAAGTCGTCACCCGCATTGCCCAAGGCCTGACTGATCATGTCGAGGTGAGTGTGGCACTGGTCGACGAATTACTCGGTAAGCCGAAGTACCACTACCTGACGGAGGTCGAAGATCGGACCAATTTGCCGGGGGTGGCCACTGGATTGGCCTGGACCCCTGTTGGCGGCGATGTGATGTTCGTCGAGGCAACCCGCATGCCGGGCAGCAAAGGCTTCATCTTGACGGGCCAGCTTGGCGAGGTGATGCAGGAAAGTGCTCGGGCGGCCTTAAGCTACATTCGGGCGCACACCGATGACCTGATGATTGCCGAAGATTGGTTCAAGTCGACTGACATTCATCTGCACGTTCCCGCAGGGGCTCAGCCTAAAGACGGTCCATCCGCAGGCATCACGATGGTTACGGCGCTGGCATCGCTCCTCACACAGCGACCGGTCCGCAGCAATGTAGCCATGACGGGCGAGGTCACGCTGCGTGGCCAAGTTCTCCCCATTGGCGGGGTAAAAGAGAAGGTGCTGGCAGCCCATCGTTTCGGAATAGATACGGTTCTACTGCCACAGCGCAACGAGAAAGACCTGGACGATATTCCTGCCGAAATCCGTGAACAGATGCAATTTGTGCTGGTCAACCGGGTGGAGCAGGTCCTTGAAGCCGCGCTCGACAGCAGCGACAGTGAGCCACTGCCGATTGCTGGGGTCGCAGCGACCTATACAGAGGAGTAATACCGTCGTGTCAAAGATTATGATCGTCGACGATGACAAGATCACAGTCGATCTACTCAAGACTCTACTTGAAATCGATGGCTTTGAGGTGGTCACTGTGCCGGACGGTGACACCGCTTACGAGCTGGCGAAAGATGTGCTTCCGGATGCTTTTCTTGTCGACTATCATTTGGCCGACCGTGAAGGAACCGACTTCATCGTCACCCTTCGCGCCGATGAACGCTTTCAACACTCACCGGTTATCATGGCTTCCGGCCTCAATCGAGAGGACGAAGCTTTTGCCGCCGGGGCATCGGCATTCCTGATCAAACCCTTCGATCCTGGTGATCTGGTGGATATGCTGAAGGATATGCTTGGTTAATCAATACAAACTGGCGATTGCCTCAAGGTCTGTGGAGGGCGCACCGTTTAGAACGGGAACGGCTTGCCACAACCACGGCATCGTCCATTGCACCATAAACAATAGACTGCAAGCACGAATTAAAGAAGGTGAAGTGAAACGTGTGTGCAAGACGAAAATCAGCGCAGATGCGCTGGTACCGTATGGATATACACCTACACACACCAGCCTCACATGATTATCAGGATGAGGCGGTACGGTACCTCGACATCTTGCTCCAGGCTGAAGCACGTGGCCTGGATATTATTGCCTTTACCGATCACAACACTGTCGCCGGCTATCGCCAAATGCGCGATGAGATGGCACAGTTAGAACTACTGGAGCGGCTTGGCCGCATTAAAGCGGACGAACGAAACGACCTAGACGAGTACCGGCGCTTGCACGACAAGATGCTCATCCTGCCGGGCTTTGAATTCACAGCGACATTTGGTTTCCATATTCTGGGCGTATTCAGCCCAGCCATGGAAACACGACTACTCGAGCACTTACTGCTGGACCTAAACATTCCGCAAGATAAGCTCGACCAAGGCGAGACCAACGTCGGCCCAACTGTCGACGTCTTGGCCGTCTACGACGCCATCTACGATGCGGGCGGCATTGCTATAGCCGCTCATGCGAATTCAACGCATGGTGTGGCCATGCGCGGTATTAGCTTTGGGGGCCAGACTCGCATCGCCTACACGCAGCATCCCAAGCTGCACGCATTGGAAGTGACCGACCTTGACCGCAAAGGACGTCGTACAACAGCCCGCTTCTTTGACGGCTCCAAACCAGAGTATCCACGCCCGATGCGCTGTGTCCAGGGATCGGATGCGCACCGCTTGGAACGCGATCCCCGGAATCCTAAGAACTTGGGCGTCGGCGATCGCATCACCGAGGTGCAGCTCAGCGATCTAAGTTTTGATGCGCTTATGGAGCTTTTCAACAGCACTGACCTGGCTCGTTCTCGGCCCTTCCGTCAAGGTAGCAGCGGCCCCTACGATCACGTCCTGGCAGCACGTCAGGAAGGTCCATCAATTGTCCAGTCCTTCCACGAGAGTATGGTGAAACGCGGCGGGCGGCTCTATGCCGTTGTCGCGGACATCTGTGCATTCGCTAATACAAACGGTGGAACCCTCTATGTTGGCGTGGCGTCTAACCCCAAGACGCGCCCTCAAGGTATCGGCAATCCGCGCCAATCTGTTGACCAGCTAAAGAACGAAGTCAATCGCAAAATCACACCTCCGATTGATGTCGAGATCGACGTGGTACAAACGCAGGGTGTCCCCGTGATCCGGGTGCAGGTGCCGCGTGGCGGCGAGCCACCCTATGCCATTGATGACAACAAGATCTATGTGCGGGATGAAACCGAAACCAGCCTGGCTGTCCGCGACGAGATCGTCCAACTGGTGGCGCGCGCCGAACCCGAGCCAGACGCCCGCAGTGACACTCAGCCCCACCAGGAGTCTGCCGCCCCACGCCGTTCTCAGCCTGAACCCAACGGATCACATCAGTCTACGCAGGTTCAGGAAGAAGAGCATGGCGGCATTGCGGCACCCCGAACCGGCGTCGAAGTGATCGCGACGGAGACGCGCAACGGGACGGTCTACCACCACGTGCGGGACCTGCGGAATGGCAATATCGTGCGCAACGTGACGCGCAAATCGGCGCGCAAGCTGTGGCACTATGCGATCACTCAGATTGAAGACAAGAAAATCGATCTGCGTAGTTTGGAATGGCAGGCCGATATCGCGCTGATACAGCGCTACGCACGTGCGGGGAAAATGCGCTATGACCTGGCTCAGCGTGACAACGGTCGCATTCGTGTGTACTATGGTGTGACCGAAGATGGTGTTCAGGACAGTTCGCACCAAGCTTGGCGTGAACTGCTTGAAATCGACGATGATGATCTCTCATGACGGAAGAGTGACGAGCATGACAATAATGCAATTCACTGAGGACGCAATCCCTGCTGATCTCAAGCCCATTGATCAGGTGTCAGCATCCGACTTAGTGTGGAAGCGCCGCCAACTGTTCGATCGCGATTTTGAACTGCGCAGTGACAACGACGAGTTGGTCGCACGCCTGCGTCACGGTCGGATCATTCGGTGGCAGGCTGAAGCTGCCACCGCTATCGGCCAGTTCAAGGTGGCGCGGCGCAGCCCCAAGAAGCCCTGGCACATCGAGATTGGCGTCGGCATGCAATCAGGCACGGTCTATGCTGAATTCAATGGCGATTTCAAGGCCGGTGAATTCAAGATGAGTGACGGACGCGTCTTCCAGCTTGAACCCAATCGAGGTGGATGGCGTCTGGTTGATGCGGAACGCCGTCCGGTGCTGCTGATGAAGCGTCCATCTGGCCCACTCTACCAGCGTTCCACCTTCAGTTTGGGCGCTGCTGGCCTCTCGCTGCAAGATGCTACCCTACTCGCCCTTTTTGCGGGCTATTTCCAAACAATGCGCCCCACCCGGCGCGGCTAAGCATGACGAGGCGACCTGTTTCGGCAGGTCGCCTTGTTGAGTGATTGCCATAGCTAGGCCACAAACTGCCCGGACTTTCCGCTCGAACGATCAGAAGCGAGGACGTTCACGCTGATCGGACGGGCCAGCGGCGGCAAAGCTATCTTGGGCGGCTCGCCGGACACCCACTTGAGAACTGTGATGCATCTAGAAATGCAAAACCCAACCCATAATTGACGGGGCTGGGTCTCACGTGAACAAGACTTCTACGGCCCTTACTCCGAAAGCACGCGCCGCCCAAT
>JAADYZ010000534.1 GCA_010092775.1 Chloroflexota bacterium | reverse complement strand
TGGGACGGTAGTCCCGTATATCATTATTCATCAGCACGTTCTCCAAAGTTGAAAAGGTCAAAAATGGAAGCCAAGGTTGATCC
This sequence comes from Chloroflexota bacterium, assembly GCA_010092775.1. Taxonomy (GTDB): domain Bacteria; phylum Chloroflexota; class Anaerolineae; order Aggregatilineales; family UBA3940; genus TC-71. Next base: position 2,898 of record JAADYZ010000534.1, on the reverse strand, counting down.
ACTAGCTTCGCAAAGCGATGCTCACCATAAGCAATCGCGAACTGCAGAAAGTCGTTTGGGTCACCGAGTGTGGTGAAGCGGCGCAGATCATCAAGGATTACCAGTTCTTCCGCATGATCCCCGCGCAGTGCACGTACAATCTTTGCCTGCTCATCCAGTATCATTTCGGCATCTTCAAGCGCGGCTTCACTCGGTTGGAGAGGCAGCCAGGGCGGCAGAATAAAGGTTGTTTCATCAAAGGGAATCTGGGTGGAGATGTCTTTGTAGTAGTAACCGACCAAGCCAGTGATGGCGTCGATATCACCCGCATCAGGATGATTCAGCCAGTAATGATCGACCATCTTACGAAAAAAGGAAATCTGGCTGAGCAGGTCAATCTTGATGCGTGGCATCTTATTGGAGTAATCGTACAGCCTGACCACATCTGAGGAGTTGCGATACTCATCAAGGATCCTCCGTAGGCTCCAGAACTCAATCCGCTTAGGCTGTGGATAATAGAGCAGCACATCACCCCCTGCCTTGAAGGGCATACCAACAGCCATATAGCCAGCGAAAGCGAGGTAGAGTTCTAGCCAGAAGATGTCCAAAGAGTTATTGTTCAGGCTTTTTGCACTTGTGGTAGCAAATGACCCCTGGGCAGTGGTCGGTGACACAATGGAAAGCGCTGTGATGTCAGAAAGGTTGGATTGGCTCCAATTAAACAATTCGAAGTCTGGGTACTCTAGATGCGGCTTGATCTCATCTATCCAATAGGCTGCCGCATCCTCTACCTGATTTGGAAGATCACCATAGAGGCTCATGATCAAATCAAATAGAGCTTCATCATGCTGTTTGTGGTGAGCCCACCAAGTATGAATCAGCAGAGGATAGCCCGTGCGCATCGCCGAACCCTTACCGAAGTAAGAGCACAGATGCGCCCATAACGGGAAGTCAGGGTGGCGTTCGGGAATCTCCCCCTCTTCACGAGCTTTCTTGGCCTTCCAACGCGCTTCACTCTTTTGTTTCTCGTTTCCATAATCGATCTTCCTACCCGCATAGTCGATAGGTAAGTATCGGCGCTCTATCTCTTCCTGTGGCTCTCCCGCTTCCAAACGTTTCTTCTCGCTGGCAGAAGGTGGCTTGGTAATGGCTGGCAATACCTGCGGCAAGCCTCCTCTGCGGATTTTGTCCTTGACAAGCTCGAGCGAGACACCGACACGAAGTTGATAGGCCATCCCCAGATCGCTAATCCAAATTTCATCGGCGTTTAGCTCGTGGAAGACCGACGCCAAGCCGTATGCGATCAAACTAGACCGCATTAAGTCGGTTCCCTTTTCCACATAAAGCTTCATATCAGACATGTTCTTTTCCCTTCTCTTTTACTGCTATCGAGGATCGGTATAGTGGCGCCAATAGCGGCCAGATCGCTGATCACCCAGACGCAGAATACGCACGAATAAGAGATAAATCAGGTTGATTGGGGTCAGGGTATTTCCCAATGCTTGGTAAGCGCGGGGATCTGGTTCAGCAATTTGAATGAGTTTCCTCAGTTGGCGGCTTGAGCGGCGAAATGTTGGCGCTACGCTGCCGGCCCAGGTTGCTGCATTGTCTTTGAAGCCACAGACATGAAGCGCTTCTTCAAGAGCATGTGGCCCTTGTGCAACCATCTCGAACCCCGCACAGTCAGTCGCCGATGGTGTGTGATGCCGCGCAATTGCAGCGACAGACACAGCCATCCACACTTCGTCACCATTTGTGATGTCTTCAAGTAGATCCAATACTGCTTGGGCACTTTCGACAGCGTGGGGGCCACGTGGCGCATGGCGGAAGTTGCGCTGCAAGTCTCGTTCGACTTGTTCGCGGGTATCAATATCCGTATGGGCCAAAGGCGCTGGGTCATCAACATCGATCAACACTCGATAGCCTTGACTCAATCGGTGTTGCTGCCACGCTCTAGCCCAGCGCTGCCAGGGTCCGTTGAGTTTACCGACATCATGTAGCGCGAAGAGCAGGCGCATAACTTGCTCGCCCAGGTCGGCATCTAGCTTGTAACGATGGCAGATTTGTTGCAGTGGATAGAGGAACTCATCTCTCAGAGCCGTTCTGAAGTGCTTGCCATCCTGGATTGGACGGGTGTAGGCCCAGTAGAGGCCAGTGATATGCTCATGGTAGCGTTCTGCGTGGTAAACTAATCGCTCCCAGGGTTTCGCCGTAACTTCAGGTGAGACTGCACTGGGTTGGTCGCCAGGTCGAAGCACAAGACCCACGCGTTTATCGTAAAATACCGCTTGAGGATGCGCCACAAACTGCCAATTATGAGGACTCCATATGTCTTGTGTCGTTTGAGCAGAACGCCACTCAAAAGTCGACCGGCGACCAAGAGCGCCCGTTTCTTCATCATTATGCTCAACAGCATATTGGATCAAGAACTCGAGATCCACATTGGAATCATCAGCCGCTTGGAAAGCACGACCGATCTGCCCTTTCGAGAGACTAAGCGCTTCACGCTGCCAGGGCCGAGTCGTAAACACGTCGTCATTATTTGGCGTGTACGATATGAACAGTGATGCATTGGACTGCGCTCTGATAAGGTTGCTAACGTATCCTGAGTCGCGACTTGCCATACATTTTGTGATTTCTCGCACACGCTGTTCGATCAGCCCTGGTAGCGCTTCAACAAACTTCCTGTCCGCGTCACCATGTGCCCGTTCAACCAGCCGCTGTTCTTCGGGAAAACGCATAGCTTTCCCATTAAATTCCGCAGATACCAACTCCGCCCAGGTTCGCTCACATACGTCTTCTAGACCATCATCGAGGTATGGTGCATAGTTCGGTTGATTGTCATCATCGAGTGGCTGAAATACATAAACATCGCCGTGTTCATTCTTACGACGTGCGCAGCGCCCAGCGCGTTGGATT
>JAADYZ010000533.1 GCA_010092775.1 Chloroflexota bacterium | reverse complement strand
CCAACCAGGCTGGCGGTGTTCTCTGAGTCATAGTGCATCACGGCGACGTCGCGCACGCCCAACTCGCGATAAGCGTAGTCAGCGGCAGCAGCGCCTTCCAGCGTGTCGTCATAGATGGTGCGCAAAAACGAGTCGACATGCAGCCCTTGTTGGGTGAGGGAGGTCGCACTGCATGAGGGGGAGATCATCGTGAAGTGCTGTTCATCGTAAATGTTTGCCCCGCTCACACATGAGTTTGAGCAGGTGTGGCCGATCACTGCTACAACGTTGGGGTTGTCAGTGACGAGAAAGCGCGCCGCCACCTCACCGCCGTCTGCACTGCAAGGTGCATCTTCCCACAGGATTTCGAGGTCAAAACCGCGGATAGCACCATGATCAAGAATGGCCAACTCCGCACCGCGGAACTGGTCCTGGCCAATCTCCGCTAACCCAGTGCTATAACGTGTACTGGCCACCGCAATGACTAATGGCTCGTTGGGCGGCACGGTCACAAGACCGCCCGAATCACTCGGAGGCCCGCTGGCGGCACCGCCCGCACAAGCCGTCAAGATCAACACCGCGCCAATCAAGCTGATCGCATTCCTCATGCCACTCTCCAGTGTTTGGTCACTCGTTTTGCCATCGACAGTGTAGCATGGCCCCCTAGCAGGGGCAATACGCCTAATGCGGCAGGGCATCCCAATCCGAGGTCGCTGTGCTATAATCGCAGCGCATTTGCATCCCACCCGCGACGTAACCCCGGAGGAGTTTCACTCATGCTGAATACGGTTCTGGTTGTGCTGATTGGCCTGGCGTTGGGCGCCCTTGTGAACTGGCTGGCCAACTGGCTGCCTCAGTACCGTATGAACCCTGCCTCCGATTCCTCGTCTACATCCGAAGAAACGCCTGAGGACAGCGAATCGGCAAGTGAGGAGCCGACCAGGGCCAACCAGCAGCCTGTCTTTCGCTACGTGATGGTTGAGTTAGTTCTGGCCGCTGTCGCCGTATTGCTGCTGTCATTGCAGGGCTTGGGGCTGCTCTTCGCGATCTACCTGGCTTACATCAGTCTATTCGTCCTGATTGCCGTCATCGACTTCGAACACCGTCTGGTGCTCAATGTGGTGATGATCCCTGCCTTTGGTTTCGCCATCGTCGAAACGCTCTTCACCGAGCCGCACAGCCCCAGCTTGGTAGACCAGGCTTTGCGGGCCTTCGCCGGCTACGGGATGGCCCAAGTGATTGTTATCGCCATCTTCCTTGGTGCTGGAGCCTACCTATCGGTGGTCAATGCCAGCCGCAGCGACCCGGTGCGGGTGATCCCCTTTGGGGCAGGGGATGTCACGCTCGCGACCTTCTGTGGCTTCGTCGTTGGCTTCCCAGACGTTGTGCCGATGCTGGTCTACATGATCCTGATCGGTGGGGCGATTGCTGTGCTGTTCATCCTCTATCGTCTCGTAATTTTGCGTAACTTCCGCGCCCACCTTGTGATGCCCTACGGCCCTGCCATCGTCATTGCCGCCGCGATGATGCTGATCGACTGGCCACCTCTACCTGGCCTGTTCTAGGGAAGCAAAGGAGGCACTCACGTGCCCCCTCTGAGTCCATTGGCAGCGCGATCATCAAACTCAGACGATGATTCCACTGCCCAGCACCACATCGTCTTGATAGATGACAGCACCTTGACCGGGTGTGATGTCCGGCAAGGGATCATCAAAGCGCACCCGCACTCGCTCATCTTGCAGTGCTTCAACCCAGGCGGCTGACGGACGTGACTTGTAGCGTATTTTGACCTCAGCTCTCACTGGCTCTGGCGGAGCCTTGCCAGCGATCCAGTTCACCTCTTTAGCGACCAGTTCATCGCAGCCCAACTCACTCTTTGGCCCCACGATCAGCCTATTCTGGCGGCTGTCCTTGCGCAACACGTAGAGTGGAACCTCATAAGAAACGCCCAATCCTTTGCGCTGTCCAATCGTGTAGTTGGGCAGGCCCTCATGCTCGCCCAGGAGCGTGCCATCACTCAACACAATCGGACCTGGTTCCATGATTTTTGCGGCATGATCACGAAGGAAGCGTCGATAATCGCCATCAGCCAGGAAACACAGGTCCTGGCTATCGCTTTTGCCAGCCACGCGCAGCCCGAACTGATCTGCCAGTTCGCGCACTTGCGCTTTGGTGTAGCCGCCCACAGGGAACATCGCATGCTTGAGTTGATCCTGCCGCAAGACGCTGAGCACATAGCTCTGATCCTTGCTCGTGTCTGCGCCCTTGCGCAGCTCAAAGCGTCCCTGCTTGTCCTGAGTGACTTGCGCATAGTGGCCAGTGGCCAGGTAGTCAGCGCCACGCTCTAGCGCCGCATTCAGTAGAAAGGTGAACCGGATGTGGCGGTTACAGGCCATGCACGGGTTTGGCGTAATCCCCTGGCTGTAGCCTTCAATGAAGCGATCCACGATCTCTTGTTTGAAGGTGTCTCGCGCGTCGATCATCTCGAATGGGATGCCCAGCTTCTTGGCCACCAGGTGGGCATCGATCATCTGGTCGCGTGTGCAGCAGCGATTGTCACGCTTGGTATCGAATTGACCTGGTTCGGACCACAGGCGCATCATCAGGCCCCGGACCTCGTAACCGGCCTCGACCAACAGCGCCGCGCTGACAGAGCTGTCCACTCCGCCGCTCATCGCGACGACAACTGTCCCTTTACTCATATCAATTTCCTCTACCAATATCGTCAAAAAGCCGACCTCGATTGTATCGAAAAGCTGAATCGAATGTCAACGGAGCGCAGCGGCGCCCGCTCTCAGGATAATCGTCACCCCAACGTAGGACGATCAGTCTTGCTAGGATCGAAGACGCCGCCTATGATTGATTCGGTTAACCTAAGCTAAGAACCTCACGTTCTCACACGAAAGGATCAGCGATCCATATGGCGAAGATTACTAGGATTCATGGCCGTGAAGTGCTTGACTCACGCGGCAATCCGACCGTGGAAGTGGAAGTGCATCTTGAAGATGGCACGAAAGGCCGTGCGATTGTCCCGTCTGGCGCGTCAACCGGCATTCATGAGGCGCTCGAACTCCGCGACGGCGATAAAGGTCGCTTCGGAGGCAAGGGCGTAACGCAGGCCGTGGCCAACGTCAACGGCCCAATCGCAGAAGCCCTGGTCGGTTTTGAGTCCACTGATCAGGTTGCCCTGGACAACTTCCTTGTCCACGAATTAGACGGTACCCCCAACAAAGAAAAGCTCGGTGCGAACGCCATATTGGGTGCCTCGCTAGGTGCTGCGCGCGCATCTGCTAACAGCCTCGGCTTGCCACTCTACAAGTACCTGGGCGGCGTTCACGCTCATGTATTGCCAGTGCCGATGCTCAACATCTTGAACGGTGGTAAGCACGCCGCAGACAGCACAGACTTCCAAGAATTCATGGTGATGCCTGTCGGCGCTGAGAGCTTCCGCGAAGCGCTGCGCTGGGGTTCCGAGATCTACCAGGCCCTTAAGAAGGTGCTCAAAAGCAAAGGATTTGCCACCAATGTCGGTGACGAAGGCGGTTTTGCGCCCAGCCTGGAGAGCAACGCGGCTGCTGTCGAGGTTATTCTCGAAGCGATCGAAGCGGCGGGCTACAGTGCTGGCGAGCAGATCATGATTGCTCTTGACCCAGCCGTGTCCGAGATATTCGAAGATGGCAAGTACCAGTTGGCCAAAGAAGGTAAAGCGCTCACTAGTGAAGAAATGGTCGACTATTGGGTCGATTGGGTCGAGAAATACCCGATCATCTCCATCGAAGACGGCCTGGCTGAAGAAGACTGGGACGCCTGGGCCATGTTGGTCGAGCGCGTT
>JAADYZ010000094.1 GCA_010092775.1 Chloroflexota bacterium | reverse complement strand
GCTGGACTGGGCGGCCTGGAGTACGTTGACCAGTTGCCCACCGCGCGCGGCCTCGACGGCATTGACGATCCCAGCAGACGGGGCAACAATGATGCCCAGCAGGCTGGCGCGGATCTCTTCAATTGGTGGCATGTCGGACAGCGCCTTGACTTGCGCAAGGTTGATGGATGCGCCGGGGAGAATACCCCCGCGAACCTCGACCAGATCGTTGTCCTTGGCGTAGTCTAGCAAGGCCTTTGCCATCGGCGGCAAATCGCCCATCGAAAAGGCGACCGCCAGCGGCGCGCCGCTCAGGTTATCCGGCTGGGGATACCCGGCATTTTCTAGCGCGATCTTGAAGAGGGTCAGCTTGGTGACCTTGTAGATGCCGTCCTGCTCACGAACTTTTCCGCGCAGTTCGGTCATCTGGGCGTTGTTCATCCCGCTGTATTCGGTGATGAATACACCCTGGCTACGTTCTAGCAGGTCGGTGTACTCCGCGACCAATTCTTCCTTACGTTCTCTCGTGATTGGCACGTGGTTCACCCTTCTCACTCTGACAAAAAAGCGAACGGCCTTCGCCGCGAGGGGAAGACCGGAACAGGTCGATGTTAAGGCAGAATGCAACCAAGCAATCTGCTCATCTTGATGGTCTCTTCCTCGGTGGGCTGTTTAAGGCGCATCTACTCTGCGGCCACCCACGGTCTACGGCGAGCGATAGGCTATTCGGTTGATCCTCCCAGTGGGAGGCACTCCATAATGGAGCCGCTAGAGAGTAGCGCAACCCGGTCTGGAAAGCAAGAGGATTCGAGCCAACCTCTGAGTTTGTCGAGCCGCTGCTGATCCAACAGCGGCTCGATGTGTTTAGGCTGATCATCCTTGGTTCATGATGTCCTCGCCAGGACGCAATTCTTTGCGGAAGGCGTGAAACTCCTGATCCACATGCATCCCAGCCTTCTCATAGAGGCGCAAGGCCCCGGTCGGGTTTTCGGCATCGACGCCCAGGCCGACCTTCATGATGCCACGCTGGTAGCAAACATTGAAGCTTTCCAACAGCAGGGCCAGCCCCAGGCCCTTTTTACGGTAGGCCCGGCGTACACCCAGGGTCGCGACCCAGGCTTTGTCTGGGTCTTCATTGGTCTTGGGCCAATTCCGCGCCACACCAGCGATCTCGCCGGTCGCGTCGTCAATCGCCAGGACCCACATGCTTGGGTCGTAGTCCTTGTCGTTGCGCAGATGGTGCATGATCCGCTCGTATCGTTCTTTCAGGTCCGATTTGACGTGGCCCCAATGATCTTCGAAGGCCTCATCCAGGGCAACCAGCACGTCCCATTCGTCCTGCTCGCGCACCGCACTGCGGATGCTGATACCCTCTGGCCAACTTGGCTTCGGTGGCTCCGCCTCCATCTCGATCAGCATGTCGTAGAAGCTGCGTGCAAGCTGAAAGCCATTGTCTTTGAGGAGGTCCGAGGTTGGTTTATGCTCAGCGTAGTTCCAACTCTCGAAGATGATACGTAGGTGCGGCTCAGCCTGCTTCATTGTTTCGAAGGCTTTGGCATGCGACCACTCCATAGAGTAACTACCGATCCCTCGCCCACGATGCTCAGGGTGTACCGCACCCCAGGTTGACATCCGGACGTAGGGTGCTGTCGCGTAGAACTCCACGAAACCCACGAGTGTATCGTCCGGCGCGAAAACAACGCGGGAATTCTCTTCAAGGGACCAGGATGGTTCGGTCCAGTCGTTGCGTAGATCATCTTCGTCATGCTCATCTACGCCCATCACCTCCTGCGAACGCAGGTTAAGCAGGGCGACTACTTGGGGAACATCGTCCAAGATCGTAGGGCGGGCACGATAGCCGTCTGGCAGTAACTCATCAAGCTTTTCTATCGATTGTACAGTTGTCATGCGTTCCTCTTGATAGTGAGATCAGATGGTCGAAAGACAGCCGATACGGTCAGAGGGCAGGCGCAGCCCATCGACCTGCGATGATGCGAATCGAAAAGGCCGTGAGCGGTCGCCTGGATGGGCATGCTCACGGCCTGAGATTTCTATCTAAATCTCTCAGTTAATGTTCGCGAGGCACACCTCTCCCACACAGTGCTGGAATCCCGCCGAAGCAGGCGTTGCTCATACGTGCGAAGTTGAAGTGGTCCATCGTTACTCCTCTGATAGCGAACAGCAAGCAGTGTACCATGTGCTGAGGCAATGTTCAAGCAGAACCATCAGCGCGCCGGGTCATCAAGGTCTGCCGATTCAGCCTCAACTGCCGCAGTGATCTCCGGCCTTTGAGGGGGATTTAACAAGTACAAAGTGCCATCGGGAGCTTCCTCCACCTGGGGGATCCGCCCGCGTTTTTCAAGTACATCGACGACGTAAAGCTCGCGGATTAGGGTGACAACGATCGCGAGCAAGGGAACAGCCAGCAGTAAGCCGAAGAACCCGAAAAACAACGCAGCAATCAACTGGAATACGAGCAGTGCTGCCGCTGGAATGTTGAGCTGTTCCTTCATAATGGTTGGTGTGATCACGCGGTCTTGTGTTGCGCCGATGGCTGCGTATAAGATCACAACCAAGATGATCCGTTCCGGCGCTGCCGCAAGGGTGACCAAGACTACCGGTACCAGCGTAATGGCGGGCCCTACCGTTGGTACAATGGTGCCCAGTCCAGCGATCACTGCCAGAGCAACCGAGTTGGGCAAACCCATAATCAGGCCGAGCATAATCCACATCAGGATCGTCGTGACCACCGTGGACAGCAGGAAGGCGCCCAGCCAATCGGTGATCGTCTTGCGTACAGCGTTAATGACCTCCAAAGCGCGGACCTCGAAGTGCGAGGGGGTGATCGCAAGAATGGCGCTGTAGTAGGTGTTGGTATCGACGACCAGGAAGATAGTGATGAAGATAATCAGGAACAGATTACCCACGACGCCACCCAGAAAACTGCCGATCCGACCGAGCACACCCAATACGTCGTCTGTCACATCTGTGACGTCAATCGCGGATGGGGTAAGAGACAGCTCTTGCTCATCAAGGTTGCTCAGCAGGTTTTGGTAGTCTTCCAGTGTAAAAGGTGGCAGGACTTGCTCTGCGATGGGAGTGTCTTCACGGACATTCTCATACAGCTGCACCGCTCGCTCAGCCGCTGTGGGAATCTGTTCGGCCAGGGCAAGGGTCTGATTGATGACCAGTGGCAGCAAGGTAGCGACAAAGAGCGCGAGGGCCAGGAAGACACCTGTCAGTGCAATCACTATGGACGGAATGCGGCCCACTCCGCGCTGCTCTAGGAAAGTGATCGGTACATCCAACGCAACCGCCAGCACCCAACAGGTGAACACAATCAGCAGGATCGAAATGAGCTGTCCTACGAGCGCGACCAGGCCGACAAACAGCCCGACCAGTAGGATTACGCCGAGCGCGCGGCGATAGAAGACGACATCGTCCATAGGATTTCTCCACAATGGTTAGAGGTGTGCTTGGATTGTATATCTGACTGTGCTTCGAGGCGAACTCAAATCGATGGGGCAAGTCGCGATTAGG